>NZ_JBTXLS010000014.1:0-59518 GCF_054871665.1 Myroides sp. LJL115
TCTGCTGACTTCTTACAGCAATTGTTATCCATAGTTCTGTAAAAAAAAACTTTCCTATGTCTGTAAGACCTCCCCAGGTAAGAACAGTAACTTTCCCCTCATATACCTGCTATATTTACCCTAAATATCTCCGTACAACTTTGGACTTCAGTTTGTTTAGCAACCTTATCCGATATTATTGAGCCTGATATAGTTTCTGTTCGTCAGGTCAAGGGTTTGCCTAGCGCTTCCTTCAGATTCCACCTTGCGATGGACACCCTTGCATTTGGCTAACACTTCCCGTTGTAAAGGCGTGTTCGGGACTTACACCCTAGAGTTACTACCCATGCTGGGCACACTAAAAAAAGGGACTGTCTCACAATGGAAGTAGACAGTCCCTTTTTTTGTTTTATAAATATCGTATTTTACTTAGTATAATTTTATTATTTAATCTGAAATATAAACTATACCTAATAAATTACTTCTCAATGGCAACGAAATACCTCTAATGAGATAGTCTCTTTATATTTAGGCTTGTTTTTTGACAAATTTAGTTAGAATGACAATAGTTTGTCCGTCTACTTTTCCTTCGATTTGTTCTACATTATCGTGGACTAAACGAATATTACGAACTGCTGTACCAATTTTTGCATTTAATGAAGATCCTTTTACATCTAGATCCTTTATTAAAGTTACTGTATCCCCAGTTACAAGTATATTACCATTACAGTCTTTATGCAATTCAATAGATGCATCTCCTGTATGGTCTCCACTTAATTTAGCAAATTCCAAAAGTTCTTCATCTAAATAAAGCATATCTAAGCTATCAGCTGCCCAACTCTCGTTTCTAAAACGATTCAGCATTCTCCAAGCTACTACTTGTACTGCAGGGAATTCACTCCACATTGATGTAGTTAAACATTGCCAATGAGCACTATCTAATTCTTGCTTTTTCTCAATTTGAGCTAAACATGTCTCACATGCTAAAATTTCCCTATCTGCTTCATTTGAAGCGGCTGGTGGTACTTCATATACTTTTAACTGTTCTACTGAGTCACACAATTCACATTTGTTACCACTTCTTGCTCTTAATTCTGCTTCCGTCTTCATATTTTCAATTAAATAGATAATAATTTTGTAAATATAACCCTAAATTATCATTCTTAAAAGGCTTTAGCCTGACTAAAATACATTAACCTTAGAATTAGGTATAGCAATAAGCCTAAAGGGTCTTAACGGAAGTATAAAAATAAAAAAAAGTATGAAACACTAGGTTCCATACCTTTTTTAATTGCATTAAGCTTTAACAGATTGTTACAAATTAATATAATATTTTTAAATTAACAAAATATAAAGTAATAAAATAAAGTATTATTTGATTATAAGTACATTTTTAACACCAATCAAACATATAGTAAATATATTTAAATAAATAACACTACTTAACTCATAGTTTTAGAAATTATACTTCATTAACTCCTATACTACCTGAGATTTTAATGTCCTTCGATTCTTTTTATTGAAAATACAGAGATAGCCAATTATCTTTGGCTGCTTTAGTAGCGATTACTTCCTATACAATAAAATAAAAAATATCCTAACACAAAAAGCAATATTTCCTTTTATAAAACTACTATAATAGAAGTATATTTACTTAAAGTTTACTCCACTAAGTCTGCTTACATAATAGATAAAACTTATAAGTAGACATTAACTAAAAAGCTTAAAACATAATCTACCTAATGAAAACACACCTACCCCGTATAGCAGTAAGCATCCTATTTTTCTTTTTTGGTGGGATTTCAGCCTCTTGGGCCTCTAGAATCCCAACTATAAAAGACTCCTTTTTAGTAAATGACTCTGCTTGGGGATTTGTATTGCTATATATATCCATTGGTACTTTAATTTCACTGCCTTTTGCTGGGAGAATAATACAATTTATTGGTAGTAAAAAAGCTACTTGTACTTTTTTGATTACTTACTTCTTTCTCTTGATAGGAATTGGCTATTGGGACGAATTATGGCAACTCAAAGTAAATCTAGTTTTCTTTGGTATCTGTAGTAATCTAACCAACATCGCAATCAATACACAAGCAATCAATGTTTCTAAAAGTTATAAGGGACAAATAATTGGTTCTTTCCATGGTGCATGGAGTATTGGAGGCTTTGCTGCTTCATGGTTTGGTGCAGAGATGATAAGTAATTACATCCCACCTATAGAACACTTTAGCTACTTTTCTACCCTAGGAATAGTTATAACCCTTTTATTTACCCATTTCTTAATTAAAGATAATCCTATAAGTACAAGTCAAAAAGCTTTAGAAAAAGATAAAGCAACTAAGAATAGAAAAATTCAGCTTCCAGATAAAAATTTAGCCCTTTTAGGATTGCTATGCTTCTTTGCAATGGTTGCAGAAGGTACAATGACAGATTGGTCAAGTGAATACATGAAGCATATTGTCTTAGCTCCAATTGAGCTGGTAGGATATGGCTTAACTGCATATATGTTTACCATGGCAAGTGGAAGGTTCCTTTCTGATTATACTGTTAGAAAATTTGGAGAACAAAAAACATTGTTCTTCTGTGGACTCTTAGTTTTTCTAGGATTATCCTCTAGTGTTATTTTCCCTGGTGTCTATACTACTATTACCTCTTTTATGTTAGTAGGACTAGGTGTTTCAGCTATTGTACCAATGGCTTATAACCTTGCGGGAAATAGCACAAAAACTTCACCTCAACAAGCATTAACTTTAGTAACAAGTATAGGTTTTGTAGGATTTTTCTTAGGTCCACCAGTTATTGGATTTATTGCACAAGTTTCTTCTTTAAGACTTGCCTTTGGAATCATTGCCATTTTTGGTATTGCCATCACACTAATTAGTAGATACATCCAAGTAGACTCAAAAGAAATAACCCTCGAATAATAAGGTTTACTTATGAATAGTAAAGGGGCTGTATCACAATAGAAGACAGCCCCTTTTTTGTCTAATGAATATTCCTTTTTACTTGGTATAATTTAATTATTTAATCTAAAATATAAATTATGCTTAGTAAAATACTCTTGAATACTAGTATAGTAACCTTTATGAGACAACCCCTTTATTATTTAATGTTTTAGTAAAATATTACTTTTTTTATTGTAGATCCACATCTATACTCAGACTATCTTACCAAAATAGAGTATAATTCCTGTATAAAAAAAACACTATCATTATCCCTATAAATAGATAAGCAGACCAAGAAGGAATAGAATATTTTGCTAAAAACTCTTTGTTCTTAACTACATAAACCTCCATAAGTGCGACATACAAATACCCAAGTACAGTGATATACATAAAAATAAGTGGATTGAATTGCCATGCTTGCCTAATATTACCTTTAGCCAAACTAGACAAAGCTCTTTGAGCTCCACAACCAGGACATTGTAAGTTTGTCTTTTTATAAAAACTGCATTCCACTGCAAAACCTTTATCCAAAAAATAAAAGATATAAATTGCAGCAAGCAGTAGTACTATCAATGGGTAACTTAAACGCAATAGTGTATTTCTCACAAACTACTGGTATTGTCCTTGTTCAATCGCAGTTTTAAATTCCTCTATAAAAATTTCAATTCCTCCTGCTTGTTGGATCGTGTAAAAAGTATAAGCATAAGTGGCAAGACCAATTACAAAGGCAATTAATGCCAAAATTTTTGCCGTCTTAGCAGCAGACAAACTTCCTGAGTAATCTCCCTTATTATACTTAGAAGTAGATTGACTAGACATTACTATGGCGATAACACCTATAATAAAACCAGTACACCAAAAGGAGCACAAACTAAAAATAGTTGCAATAATAGAAAGGGCCATATGATTGTTTGGCTTCTCTCTTAATTCTTCGATAGAGTTAAATTTACTTTGATCCATAACATATTTTTATACCAATATATAAATAATTCCGCGTATTTTATAACAATAGATTTCTCTTTTTCGTTTTTAATTCTCTTTTATTATGGTACTTACCCCTTGTTCGTCTTTTCTTACAGTTAAAGAAACCGGAATAAGATCTTGTAATTCATCTACGTGAGAAATAATTCCTACTATTCTATTTTCTTTCTGTAAGTTTTGTAAAGTTTCGAAAACGATTTGTACTGATTCGCTATCCTGGGTCCCAAACCCTTCATCAATAAAAAAGAAATTCTTATTGCTTTTTGATAAACTTTGTACACTCTCGGCTAAAGCCAAAGCTAAAGAAAGAGATACTTGGAAAACCTGTCCTCCTGAAAGTGTTTTTACACTTCTTGGTTTACCATCATTTAAATAATCAATAATTTCAAAATCATTGGCTTCATTTAGCTGCAAGCTTAATTGATTATTAGTTAAACGATGAAAGCGAACATTGGCCATATTACATAAGTTCTTTAAATATATACTAGAAACATAATTGACAAAACCAGCTCCTTTAAACATATTATCCAATACTTGTATGTTTTTAATACGACTACCTAGTGCTTCAAATTTATCTACCAATTGGATTTTTACAGCATATTGTTGCTCTAATCTAGTTTTCTCAGCCTTTAGAATAGTTACATAAGCTACCTTATCTTTTAAATTACTATCCAGTTCCATCACTTGCTTTTCCATCTGCAGAAAAGCTTGTAAATCAAATTGATCTTTAGGCATTTTTTTCTTTAACGCCTCAATGCGATCTTTCAGAACCTGTATCGTTAATTCAAATTGTTGAATACCCTCTCTAAGAGCTTTCACATCTAATTTCCAACTTAGAACTTCTTTAACTTGAGAAATGTTTTCTAAATGGTTCTTTTGTAACTTTTGGGTTAACTCTTGGTTATATTGATTTAACCTACTTTCTAAAGTTTGAACATCCTTTTGCAGGGATTCTACTTGTGTATCAACTGCAGTTAACTCCATCGAAATATTCTTAGACTCTAAGGTAAGCTGATTGAATGTCTTATTAACCTGCTCAATCTTTTCGCTTTTACTCTTTAGTAATTCCTCTAACCTTAGGCTAGAATATTCTGCGAAATCTTCTACTTTTAATTTACTTAACTGTTCTTGCTTAGAATTAATTTCACTACTCACTTGTGTGTAGCTCACTTCTATCTTAGTTAAGAGCTCCACAAAACGATCCACCGTTTCTTTAGCTTTTTCGCCCTCGCTTAAAAGGTCTTTAAGTTTTGTCTCTAAGGCAAGAATTTCCTGTTGTTCTTTACTTGATTTTTGTTTTAAAGCAACAAAGCTATCCACATCAGAAGGACAAATAGTATTCCATAGATACCCCTTTTGTAATCTCTCTAACTCTTTATCAATTTCAAGTAAAGAAGATTTCTCCTGCTTCACTGCCTGTAAGACAAGTTCCCTCTTGCTTAGTAAAGCCAGTATTTTACTCTGCTTCTCCATTAAAAGAGCACTTTGCTCTTGGAGTTGAGAAATTTCAAGTTCAATATGTTGTCCTTGAGCGAACATATCTTTGTTTGAAGAGTCTAAAATACTAGGATGCTCTAAAGATCCACATAAAGGGCATGGAGATCCATCAGACAATTCATTGGCATACATTTGCAACTTCTGAGCAACTTTTACATGTGCTAGTTGATCTTGCTTGCTTTTCAATTGGATCTCAATTTGATCCTTTTGAACCTCTAAAGCTTGTTTCCAATCCATTAAGACAGGGTTGATTTGCAACTCTGCTAATTCTATATCAATGCCTTTTACTTGCGTGTCAAGACTAGAGATCTTATTTAATAATTCTGGTTTTCTATCCCTTGTGTGTTTAAAGGAAGTAAACCAGTTCTCCATCTCTAATAAAACACTACCGTCTATAAGAGATTTTTTACGCAATTCTAAAGTAGATAATTGCTTACTATATAATTCTCTTAATCCTTGAAGCTCTACTTTTGCTTGATTTATTTGTCCTTTACCATTCTCCATACGGGTTAGTAAAGAGTTTTTCTGCTCTAAAGAACTAGATATCTTTTGAATTAAGTCCAGTTCAAATAACTCCTGTTTGAGTAAATCTACCCTCTCAAACTCTTTAGATGCAATACTCAATTGTTGTTCTACCTTAGAGGACTTCTCTTTGATTTGAGCCGATGCATCCTTGGCTTGTTTTAAAGCAGCACTTTTCTGCTCAAAAGAGTTAGACTCCAATTCTACTTGGGATAATAAAAGCCCAAAATCATTGGATAAATCCTCAAAAAGAACAAGGTCTTTTTTTTGTTTAGAAACAGATGGTTGTTGCTTTTCTAGCTCTACCATAGATTCCAGATTCTTCTCCAACTCAACAATATCTGATTGTATTGCTTTTAAATGCTGATAAATATTATGCTGAGTAGTATATTCTTTGGTTAACTTCTCTATTAGTAAGTCCTCTTGCTTTACTAAAATTTCTTTTTCTTTAATAAGTTGAGGAGTAATGGAAGTATATCCCGATAGCTCCCCACTTAAAGTGTCGTACTGGCTTTTTGACTCCACATACATTTTTTTCACCTTTGCACTTAGATCAAAACGGTCTAAGCCAAAGATTTCCTGCATCATTTTGGTTCTGTCCTTTCCACCAAGTTCTATAAACTCTTTGAACTTGCCTTGAGGAATAATAATAGTACGTTTGAAGTTTTCATAACTAAGACCTATTACCTGGGCAATATCTAAACTAGGTTGTGGAACCCAAGAATCCTCTTCCCATTTATATAGGATTGCCTCTACCCTTTTTACATCTTCAAATCGTTTAGCATTTCGTTTGAAACTTCTATAAATTCGATATTTTTGGTCGTTAAAATTATAAAAATCAAATTCAATCACACTTTGATTGGAACGAAGGTTCATCATATTATAAGCACGATTATCCCTAGCATTCAAGCGTTCACTCTCTCCATACAATCCAAATGTAATTGCCTCAATAATAGAAGATTTACCAGAGCCCACTTTTCCAAATATTCCAAAAAGCCCGCTTTGAGTCAATTGACTAAAATCGATAACTTGAGCATCTTGGTAAGAGTATATTCCCTGTAGAGTTAATTTAATTGGTATCATACACTAATTTAAAGTTTCATTAAAAAGTTCTAGTATTTCTTGGTTCGGAGTTTGTCCATTGTATTTTTGCTTGAAATAATCTTCAAAGAGCCCTTGGATATCTTGATCTAAGTTAACGGTAGAATGCTGTACATCACTTTGGCTTGCATTAGTTGTTATCTGAGGAATAATGGTAATTATTCCATCATGTGCTTGATAAAGTCGCTTGATATCATCCGCCTTTAAAAACTCATCACTTACTAAGGTTAACTCTACTAAATGATAGGGATTAAGTTGTAACCATTCAATGGCCTGCTCTACTTGGTTAAATTTAACCCTAGATAACTTCCTTCCACTTTCTAATTTTAATTTTTGATAGCAAATAGGCTGGTTAGCATTGGCCTCTAAAAGAAGAACAAATTTTTCTTGCCCTGACTCACTAAAACTATAAGCTAATGGGCTTCCACTGTATACAACTGGCTTTTCTAAGGACCCTAATTGCCAGCATTTATGTAAATGCCCTAAAGCAGTATACTGTATTTCATTAGGTATAATATCGGTATAAATTAAGTCCGCATTCCCAACTTTAAGGGCTTTCTCTCCATCTGGTTCTTCAAGTACCTGAGCATTCTTCTGCAGCATATAAAGGTGGGTAACTAATAAATTAACCCCCTTATTATCGCAGTATAAAGAAGCTAAGTTCTGCCAATTTTCTTTTAAAACCTCATTTAAAGCAGCAGCCTTATCATTAGAATCTAAGGCTCTTTTAAGTCTAATTTCATTGGCATAAGGCGTATGAATAATACGTAAAGCAGTAGGATTGTTATGTAATTTAATTTCCATAAATCCATGATCACTTTTGGTAATTTCAAATCCCTCTGGAGTTTTAAAAAAAGGAACCTTTGCATTTGGCAAGCCTATAAAAATAATACCACATTCTCTAGCTAGTGGATCCGGGGCATCTATTCTTTCAGGGGAATCATGATTTCCAGCAATGGCAATCACAGGCCTTTTACCATTGTTGGTTAATGTTTTTAATGTTTTATAGAATAAATCAATAGCATCTACTCCTGGATTAAATGCGTCAAATAGATCCCCAGCAATAACAACAACATCTGCCTGATGTTCATTTGTTAACTCTACTATTTCTTGTAATACTTCTATTTGCTCTTCAATGCGGCTAAAATTATCTAACCTTTTACCCAAATGCCAATCTGCAGTATGTAATATTTTTAAAGCCATTTGCTATTTTATTTTGTATTGTTACAGGATAAAATTGGTCTATATGTATAAGCATTTGACTATACCTCTATCATGTTGCCAAAATATCCTTTATACTAACTTTACTAATCGATGTATTTATCTGCCGAAGCAATATATCCTACTATAAGTAAAACAACCGTTGCCAATAAAAGGAACACGAAAGAATAATTCCAAGAACCACTCCAGTCGTATAACCCTCCAAAAACAGGGGGACCAAAAGCAGCAATAGTATAGCCTAAAGCTTGCGCCATTGCAGATAGTTTAGCGGCCTGCTGTGCACTTTTTGTTCTCAAAACAAACAAAATCATACATAAGCTAAAAGCTAAACCACTTCCTAATCCGATTAAGATACAACAAATAACAATGTACTTGGTTTGCCATATTAGTATCCCACTTAGACCACCTATAATTAAAAGAGCCACACAAATTGCTAAAGCTTTTTGATTAGGCATCTTACTTGCAATGATTGCTCCTAAAAAAGTCATTGGTAATTGTGCAAACTGTACATAGGATAAAACCCATCCAGAATCAACAATACTCATACCCCAACTTTGGGTAACTTTAGGAAGCCATGCTGCTATACAGTAAAAAAGTAAAGATTGTAACCCCATAAAAAGAGTTACACACCAAGCCAATTTACTCTTGTATATATTTGTAGTATCTTGAACTTGTTGAATTTTACTTGACCCGACAAGACTTCGCTTTTTCAAAGTAGGTAACCAAACAAGAATACTTACAATAGCTAATAGAACCCATACTCCTATTGATCCTCTCCATCCCAATTCGGTAACTTGACCTAAATATATACTAAAACCAGCTGCTAAAGCTGCAACTAAATTCATTGAAGCGGAATAAATACCAGTCATTAACCCTACTTTCTTTGGAAAATTAACCTTGATATAAGCTGGCATAAGTACATTTCCAACCGTTATGGCAATACCAATTAATGCCGCACCTAAAAACAAGGTAACAACCCCATCTATAGGCCTAATAGCCAAACCAACACTAAGTAAAACTAAGGAGCATAATAAAACATAGGACATTCCAAATGTCTTAGATACTTTAGGAACTAAAGCCGATAAAAAGGCGAAACAAATCAAAGGAATAGTCGTTAGAAGACCTGCTAGAGAATTAGACAAGGAGAATTCATCACTTATTTCTCCAATCACTGGTCCAACACAAGTCAGAGGAGCACGAAGATTTGAGGCAATAAAAATAACTCCTAAAAACATGAAAACCTTTTTAAAGGAAGATAACTCTACGTTTTTTGAGTTAGAATCTTGGTACATTTACTTTATAATTTAAATTAAAGCCAAAGGTAGTGCCTTATTTTAAATCCAAAAAAATAAAGTAAATCTAAATACAAGCCAATTTGGCATCTTTACCTACTGTCTTATGTAAAAGGATAAAAAAAGCCAATTGTTTCCAATTGGCTTTTGTATTTCTAATTTTCATCTGGTAAGAAACTATAGTCTTTTGCATACTGCAACATTTGACTAGAGAAACTTTCTGGTTGAATAATTTCAAAAGAAGTAATTTTCTGTTGTTTATCTACCACAGGTACAATAATAGGATTTACAAATCCTCTATAAGGGGCTGAATTAAACTTAGCATTTCTTTCTAAGACTTCCTTATGTAGGTCTTGGTCTACTTTAACACCGTAGTTTTCGACAAGATTTTTTGCACTTTGGAAATCTCCCTCACTTTTAATACGCTGTGTTTCTCTAAGTAATTGTCCAAATAAATCGTGAAGCTTATCATAATTAGTAATATTGAAGTAAGTCTTACCATCTTTGGTTACTTTTTCGATGACATTATCTTGTTGCCCTTTCTCCAATACCCAAGCACTTACCCATTGACGGTTTCTCATATGAGACTCTTCAATGTCAGCACCCGGTTCTAATCGTACTAGTTGTAGCATTAAGCCATTTCTAATATAATTATCATAGGCTGCTTTACCAACTGCCTCCCAATCTTCCACTAAACCTAACTCTTCTAATTTAGGACTATATAAATAGTATAAACCAACTAGATCAGCTCTTCCTTCTTCCAAGGTAGAAGCATAACTTTTTAAGGTCTCTTTAGGTTGACCAACTCCAGGATTTATTTGACCCGATGCATGTCCTACAACCTCGTGTAGAGCTGTATGTAACTTATCAGCTTGTTGTCCATACTTAATAGCTAACTCTAACTCTTGTGGATCATGAACAAACTCTTGTAATCTATCTGAAGAGCTTTGACTGTTATAGGCATCAATAATATTACCCAGAGAAATAGATTTTGAGCCATATTCTGCTCTAATCCAATCCGCATTAGGTAAGTTAACTCCAATTGGTGTACTTGGAGAAGAATCTCCTGCCTCCCCTGCTACTATAACGGTTTTATAAGTAACTCCTACAACATTTTCCTTCTTATGTTCTTGCATTAATGGAGAGTTATCTTCGAACCATTGTGCTTGCTCGGATAATACAGCCATTTTCTTAGACATATCAAAATCGGTAATCTGTACGACACTCTCAAAAGAACCTTTATGTCCCAAAGGATCATTGTAAACTTCGATAAATCCATTATTATAATCAATATTTCCTTGGGTAGCACCAACCCAAGCAATATTATACTGGTCCCAGGTTTGCAAGTCACCCGTTTTATAAAACTCAATTAATAAAGAAAGAGCTTCGGCTTGTTGGGCATTCTCTGCTACACCTTTAGCTTTTTCTAACCAATAAATAATTTGATCGATAGCTTGTCCGTATAAACCACCACTTTTATATACCTTTTCTTGTAAAACACCGTCTACTTTAACTAACTTACTGTTTAGGCCCGTAGATAATGGTCTAAGCGGATCTGGGCTTTTCATCTGAGCATAGAAAGTTTCTGCTTCTTTCTCACTCACATCAGAGCCATAGAAATTAACAGCACTATCTTTTACTAAATCTTTAGAAGAATCTAAATTAACTTTTTTACTGTCTTGATCATTAAATAATATAGCTACTACTTCAGGGTCTAAATTAGTTTGAGTGGAAGTAAGTAACTCATTGAAATAAGCAGGAGTAAATTCTGGCTTAATTTTATCATTAGAATAGTGATGGTGAATCCCATTACTAAACCATATTCTCTTTAAATATACTTCAAAGTTCTCCCAATCCTTATTTTTTCTATCTCCATTATAGTTTTGGTAGATATTCTCTAAAGCTCTTCTTATTTTTAAGTTATGCTTGTAGTTCTGATCCCATATAATATCTCTACCAGCTAAACCTGCTTGAGTTAAATAATATACATATTCTTGTTGCTTAAGACTCAATTCTTGCCATCCTGGTATTTGGTATTCCAATACTTCAATATCAGCAAACTTATCCACAGACTCTCTTGGAGTTTGTACCACTACCTGTGTATCTTGAACATTCTCCGTTTTTGATTTATCACAGGAAAACATTAAGCTACAACTAAGAAATACAGCAGCTATATAAATTATTCTCATCTATTTTCTGTTTAAGGTTATCCTACAAATATAAATAATATCACAAACATTTCTGTATTTTGCCCTAATAGTTCAGAAACAATCCCCTACTTAACTATTAATAAAACAAAAAAGTCCGCTAAGCTTTAGCCTTACGAACTTTAGATTTGTTTATATTTTTTTTACTAAAGGATGATTTAAGCCCTTGACATTATTGTTAATTACTTCATAGGTTTTTAAATGCTTAAATAGCTCTGTTAAGTTCTTAAAGCCATAATAACGCGCATCAAAACTAGGATTTAGCTTTCTTAAATTTCCTCCTACAGTAGAAATGAACGCCTCTACTTCTTCCCCTACAGACATTTCAAAAGCTCGATCAATTAAGTTATATTCTTTCTTGGTTAACAACTTAGTGTCGTCCTCTTCATTAGCCGTATTTTTCTTATTGTTACTTACCTTACTTTTTTCCTTACTCTTAGGCATTAAAGTTTCAACGTAAGTAAATATTTCACAGGATTGTACAAAGGCATTAGGTGTTTTCTTTTCTCCAACACCCATTACAAAAATACCAGACTCGCGAATTCTCTTTGCCAAACCAGTATAATCACTATCACTAGAGACAATACAAAAGCCGTCTACCATCTGATCGTGTAAAATATCCATCGCATCAATTATTAAAGAACTATCCGTAGAATTCTTACCTGTAGTATAGCTAAATTTTTGGATAGGCGAAAAGGATAAGTCATTTAGAATTTCTTTCCAACTATTCATTTGAGGTGTAGTCCAGTCTCCATAAATTCGACGAATAGTAACTTTACCATATTTAGATACCTCTTCTAAGACATGAATTAATAGCTTAGCCTGCGCATTATCCCCATCCACCAAAATGGCTATATTATTTTGTTTTTCCATGTTTTTATATTTTATAAGCTAAAAATACATTTTTTGAACGGATACAACAATAGTATTATTAAAATAGATGTCTTAAGAAAAGTATATTTTCTAACACTTTAAGGCCCTATGGAGGATATCCCATTAGTTAAGACCTTCTAACTAATTGCTCTCTTGAGCTTAAAATACTTATTTTTTTTTATATACTTCCAATCCAATAAAGACTTACAGCGTTGTTCTTTATTTTTTTCATGAAAAGAAGTATAAATATATCTGCAAAAAACAAACAATATAATATATTAAAATACAGTTACTTACCCCCCTAAAAACCATCGTTTTCAATTCTAATCTTTATCTTATTTTTATATGTTTATAAAAAAGAAAGTAAAAAATGTGTAACAAAACATGTTTTTACAAGACTATTAGAGTAAGACCTAACCATTGAAAAACTTTAATAAATCAAAGTATGAAAACTTATGTAAACCTATTATTCTTTGTACTTATCTCTTTTTCTACCTTGGCTCAAAATAAGTCCATTGTAAAAGGAAATATTTATGATAATGAATTACAAGAAGCTATTCCTTATGCTACAATAGCATTAAAGATAGGAGATCAGGTTGTCACCGGAACTCTTTCCGATGACAATGGGCAGTTTCAATTAGAAGCTCCAAATAACAAGTATACCCTTGAGGTACAATTTATAGGATATCTTACAAAACAAGAACAAATAACAGTTGACTCTAAAGTAATAGACCTAGGAAAGATTTACCTACAGCAGGATGCAGTAACTTTGGATGATGTTGAAATAATAGCAGAGCAGTCCACCATTGAACAAAAAATAGACAGAAAAGTTATTCATGTTGGAAAAGATTTAGCCTCTGTTGGAGCTACAGCTTCGGAGATTATGAATAATATTCCTTCAGTTAATGTAGACCAAGACGGCAACCTTTCTCTAAGAGGAAACACCAATGTAAGAGTACTAGTGGATGGTAAACCTACCAACTTATCCTCTGATCAAGTACTTAAACAAATTCCATCAGGTTCTATTAAGAGCATTGAATTAATCACTAGTCCTAGTGCAAAATACAACCCAGAGGGAATGAGTGGTATTATCAATATAGTATTGCATAAAAAAACAAATGATGGTTTTAATGCAACAGTAAATAGTGGGGTTACTCTTTCTAAACATGCTAGTAATACAAACTCTATTGACCTTAACTATAGAAAAAATAAAATAAACTTCTTTGCTAATGCAAACAACTCTCTAGGCAAGTCAACCAATAAAGGAGAAATTTATAGAGTGGATCAAAATTCAACGCAACTAGTAGATGTAGAGAGTAAAAACAGATCTTACCTTTATAAGGTTGGGTTAGATTATAATATAAATGATAAAAATACTTTATCCTTTTATACCAATCAAAGTAAATACAACGGTCCAACGGATGTATACACAGAAAACTTATATCCAGACGCTAATTTTGAAAATATTTATCAAACCTCTAATTATAAGAGCAACACTAGAAATAGCTCATATAACTTAGCATATAAACACCTTTTTGATGAAGATGGGCATAACTTGGATGTAGAGGTTAATTATAATGACAATAAAGGTACCTCTAATGGGTATTATCAAAATGATTTTACTGATTCTCCATCTTACACCTATACAGATGCTACTTTGAGTAAAGGAAGTTTAACTACTATCAATATAGATTACGTAAAACCAATCAATGAAAAAACAAAACTTGAATTAGGACTAGAGAGCAAATTATCTCGTACAGAGAATTATTCGGATCAACTAGACAACCCAATGATTCCAATAGATCAGCGCCAAGTAGGATATAATTATGACTATAATATCTATTCTGGTTATGTTACCTTTGGTCAAAAACTAGATAAGTTTTCTTACCAAGTAGGAACTCGTGTGGAAAGTTATAAAGTAACTTCTAAATTAAATGGTAAGAAAGATTTTTCCGATGACTATGTAACTTTATACCCTTCTGCGTTTTTAGGATATGATTTTACAACCAATGATATGTTACAATTGAGTTATAGCAGAAGAGTAGACCGTCCTGGAGTTTGGCAAACAAGACCTATTCGTCAGTTCTCCACTCCTACTTTAACCTCTACAGGAAACCCAGAATTACGACCACAATTTACTAATTCATTAGAGTTAAACTATACGCGTATTCTAGGAACCACAGGTTCTATTACTGGGGGAGTATTCTACAGACAAATCAACGATGAAATCAACCAAATTATATTGGACGATCCAGAGAATGAAAACCCGAATGCTTTACTTATGACCTATGATAACTTTGATAAAAGCTCGTCTTATGGTTTTGAATTATCTGCTAATTTAAAATTAAGACCATGGTTAGATATTCAACCTGCAATTGATTTATCGAGTATTAAACAAAATGGACTTGTTTCTTACTTAAACCCAAGTAACAATGAATTTGAGTTTATTAAAAGAGAAATAAACGTAAACTCTTTTAATGCTAGATTGAATGCAAACTTTAAGGCAACAAATAAATTGCGTTTCAATTTATTTGGTTTCTTCAGAGGACCTATGAAATCGATTACTGGGCAAAATAAAGAAATGCATAAAATAGATTTTGGAGCACGTTATTCTCTATTAAATAACAAACTAAGTATTAGTATGCGTTTAAACGATATCTTCAATACAATGAAATACCGATTTACAAGCCAATATCCTTTTGAAAACCAAGGAGAGTTTTCTTGGAACAGTAGAAGTATTTACATTGGAGTGAACTACAGCTTTGGTGGTGGAAAAGGTAGAGCTATGGCAAGAAAAGCAAGAGAGAATAGCCAACAACAATCTTCTTCTGGAGGAGGGTTATTCTAAATACTTATTTATTTTTTCAATTATTATTGATAGGGTCTATTACCAAATGGTAGTAGACCCTATCTACTTTATAAAAGTTAAATATTGGAGTGTATAAAGTCAACACTGGCCTTTAAAGCTTTATCACGTATAGAGGAAGTAGATAAATACACATCGTGCAAGGCCTTATCCACGATCACTTCTGTAACGCAATCCCCTATTTTCTTACCTATTTTGGAAATATCCTTAACATTTAATACTGCATCACTTTCAAAAGTCTCTTTACTACTTTTACGTGGATTACTACTTTGACTACTTCTTAGTAGTAAGATAGGTAAATTACCTAGATTAGGTTTTTCTTGTATTACCTCCTGCGCTCTATTTACTGCAAGAATCCAAGCATAATAATTTACAAAAGGTGTGATAGGCTTAAAGCTTAAGTTATAATCCCATTCCCCTTTATAATCCTTATGCAAACTCTCCCCATAAATAGATGGTAGTCCTTGCATAAAGGAAAATGCATCCTTTTTAAAATTCTTCTTAGATACAGAAGCAATAAAAGGTTTTACATAAAAAGGCAAATTGAAATCAAAAAAAGGCGAATTCAAAATTAGTCCCTTAATTAACGGGCGATGTAATCCAAACTTAGCATAATAAGTAGCAAGCAATCCTCCTGTACTATGCCCTAGTAAAAATATATTAGTATTCTTATGGTCCTTATGCATCATAGTTAGAGCATAATCAATATCTCCAAAATATTCTCTTAAACTCTTACAGTAATTAGGTGCTTGTCCTTTTAAAAGTGAGCGGCCACATTTACGTAAATCCAATGCATAAAAATTGATACCATTTGAATTAAAATACTTCATTACATGAAACTGAAAAAAGTAATCATTAAATCCATGGATATATAAAACACTAGCTTTAGCATCAGTACTATTGGCACGAGATTCTATAACTGTAGTAACCACCTTACCTTGATAATCATTTGGTAAAGGGTGTTGATGAGTAATATAATCTTTATAGATAAAATGTAAATTCATAATAGGATATTTATCAATTTCTACTAACAAAAAATATGCACTAATAACACTTGAGAGTATTTTTCTCTCTTGCAATTATGTATACATAACAAATTTAAGGCCTTTAAATGACTTAGAAAAAATTTAAAATGCACAATGAAGATTAAATATACTTTTTTCTAAAGTAAAGGAGCTAACAATCGAATAAAATTATTCTTTAATCTCTGCCAAGAGGAACGTTTATTCCATCTTTGTATATCTAATTTTAAAGAATCTTGGCAGTCCCTATAAAACATTTGCCTCATTTGCTGGGCTAAACTAGGGTCGTAGGCATAAACATTGACTTCAAAATTCAAATCAAAACTACGATGATCTAAATTACATGTACCAACGCAACATATATCTTGATCCGTTACAATAGTCTTAGCATGGATGAATCCCTTTTTATATAAGTAAATTTCTACTCCATTTTCTAATAGTTCTTGAAAATAAGACTCGGATGCCCATTTAACTATCAAAGAATCTGTAATTCCAGGTAAAATCATTTTCACTTTCTTACCACTTAAGGCTGCCATCTTAATAACCAATTGCAGCGACTCATCTGGTATATAATAAGGCGTAGTTATCAACACCTCTTCTTTGGCTTGGCTAATGGCTTCAATCACACTATACAAAATAGAGGGCACATCGGAATCGGGACCTGAAGCCAATACTTGCAAAGGTAAAATAGGTAAATCCAAATCTTGAATACTTGGGAAATACTTACTATTAAAAGTAATGGATTCTTTGCTGCAAAAATTCCAATCTGTCAAAAAAACATACTGTAATCCATATACTCCACTACCAGTTATTTTCATGTGAGTATCTCGCCAGAAAAAATCATTCTTCTGATTCATTCTGTTATCATATCTATCCGATATATTGATCCCCCCAGTATAGCCAATATAGCCATCTATTACAACAATCTTTCTATGATTCCTATAATTTAGACGATTAGCCAAAGCCAATAAAATAACTTTATTAAAAGGAAAAACGTGTCCCCCCGCCTTTCTTAGTCTTTTGGCAATACTTTTGCGTATACTTCGACTACCAAAATCATCATAGATAAAACGAACCTCTACTCCTTGTTTTATCTTATCTACTAAAATATCCGCTATTTGATGTCCTACTTGACTATTATCAAAAATATAATACTCTATATGGATATGCTGTTTTGCATGCTTTAAATCCTGTAAAAGAGCTTCAAAGAAGGATTCTCCGTTTTCCAATAAATTCACCTTGTTATTTACAAGTAAAGGATTTTCTCCTAAAGCATCACTTGATAAAAGAGAAATAAATGCCTTATTGTTTTCAATAACTTGATTTACCTCTTTAGTGGTGTGCTCATTGAAGTGTTTTACTTTAGCGGCTAATCTGTCTTGGAAATCTTCATGACGTTGTAGTTTCTTAGAATACATCTTTCTTTTCCTATAATTGATACCGAAAGAGAAATAGAAAATCATACCCAGAATTGGCACGAAAAAAACCAATAATAAATATGCTAATGTTTTGGATATAGAGTTAGTGTCGTATATAATACGAATGGACACGGCAATTGCTAGAAGAAAATAGATGATTTCAACATAAATAAACCAATCGTATTGAGTAGCAATAAACATAAGCCAATAGTATTCGAATAGACTACTAAATTTACGTAAAGTATTTGGCAAAAAAGGAAATTAGAAAAAAAAAGTAGTAAAAAAAGCCTCCTTATAAAAGGAGGCTTTTAAAGAGCCGATGGAGGGACTCGAACCCACGACCTGCTGATTACAAATCAGCTGCTCTAGCCAACTGAGCTACACCGGCGTCTAGCCTGAGTTGTAAGGCAATATTTAATTTTCAAATTGAGCCGATGGAGGGACTCGAACCCACGACCTGCTGATTACAAATCAGCTGCTCTAGCCAACTGAGCTACACCGGCATTATGTAATAATACGAAAGGCTATTAATTACTTTATTTTAAAAATTAGAGCCGATGGAGGGACTCGAACCCACGACCTGCTGATTACAAATCAGCTGCTCTAGCCAACTGAGCTACACCGGCATTATGTAATAATGCGAAAGGCAATATCTAACTTTTAAAATTGGAGCCGATGGAGGGACTCGAACCCACGACCTGCTGATTACAAATCAGCTGCTCTAGCCAACTGAGCTACACCGGCGTTTATTTATAAACGCAAAAAGAGTAATTGAATTCCTTTTTGAAAATTAGAGCCGATGGAGGGACTCGAACCCACGACCTGCTGATTACAAATCAGCTGCTCTAGCCAACTGAGCTACACCGGCATTATTTATAATAACCGTAGGGCAATATCTAATTTTCAAAATTGGAGCCGATGGAGGGACTCGAACCCACGACCTGCTGATTACAAATCAGCTGCTCTAGCCAACTGAGCTACACCGGCGACTCATTTTGCGAGTGCAAAGATAGCACGCTTTTAGACTTTTCCAAGCCCTTTAGCGTGTTTTTTTTATCTTTTTTCTAACTAAAGAGCGTTAATTTTATCAACTAATTGACCTGCAACATTTTCCAATTGAGAATAAACTCCCTTAAAATGTGCTTTTTTATTTTCAACTCCTTTTGCATTTACTAAAGAGATTAATTCATCAAACGCTGTTAATGCTTCTTCTTCAATAGCCATTGTTTCTGAAGTTGCTCCAGTTGTTGCCATTTCGTGGATATAGATAGCTTCTAAAATATCACCTAATACATAATGGATATCTTTTTTTAAGTTTTTTACACTTGCCATAATTCCTTATTTTTAAATTAATAATCTGTACAAATCTACAACTTTAATATTTAGATTTTCGTCTTTTATGGAACAAAAATCTCTAATAAAGTAGCTTCACCTTTAATAATAACTCGGCTACAACAAGCAGGTATTAACATACTATCTCCTTGTTGAAAGCTAAATATCTCTCCATCCAAATCAAAGCTACCTTTTCCTTGCGTACAAATATAAAGATAGAAGCGATCTTGGTTTTTGTCTTTTATGTATTGTTTCTCTAGTGGAATAAAGTTAACCGTAAAATAAGGGCAATTCACAACCGAATTGGCTAAATCTTGCTTATCACTATAAGATATCTCTACCTTCTTGGGTCCATAGTTAATAGCATCAAGTGCATTATCTACATGTAATTCTCGAGAGTTTCCTTTTTTATCTTTACGATCCCAATCATAAACGCGATAGGTAATATCTGAGGTTTGCTGAATTTCAGCCAATAAAACCCCTTTACCAATTGCATGTACAGTACCAGTTTCTATAAAGAAAACATCGCCTTTTTTTACAGGTATTTCATTTAAAATACTTGGTAAAGTCTTTTTTTGCAAATGATCAATATAATCTGAAGGAGTAACTCCTGCTTTAAAGTCTACTACTACACGAGCATCCTTATCGGCTTGCATTACATACCACATTTCAGTTTTACCGAATGACTGGTGTCTCTTCATTGCCAATTCATCGTTTGGATGTAATTGAATAGAGAGATCCTCTTTGGCATCCAAAAACTTAAACAAAAGTGGAAACTTTGTCCCAAATCTGTTATATATATATTCTCCCAAAACATGTTTGGGAAAAGTGGTTATTAATCTATCAAGGCTCCATCCTTTATAAGCCCCATTAGCAACAATACTAACTTCACCAGTAACACCAGATATTTCCCAGCTTTCGCCAACTTGTTGTGAAAACAACTCTTTTCCTAATACTGTACCGAGTTTTTCCCCACCCCAAATTCTTTCTTTGAGTATAGGGTTAAACACTATAGGATACTGAATAAAACTCATATGCTAAATCTCCTGTATAAATATGTAAGCCAAAGTTCACGTACTTTGCCTTAAAAAAATAAGCTACAAATTTACAAAATTTACCTTAGGAAAATAATATTTTAAAATTCTCCTTTGAAAGACACGAAATTTCTAGGTGTTTCATATAAAACTACCTCTAAATCATTGTCCTTTGGAATAAAATCTCGCAACTTTTGCCATATCACAACAGCAATATTTTCAGCTGTAGGGATCAAATCTGCAAATTCTGGAACATCAAGGTTTAAATTCTTATGATCAAAAGCATTTTCAATATGCAATTCAATAAGGTCGCTTAAGACTTTTAAATCCATAACAAATCCTGTCATAGGATCTACTTGTCCACTAATATGTACAATCAATTCATAATTGTGTCCATGATAATTAGGGTTATTGCATTTACCAAAAACAGCTTGGTTTTTTTGATCACTCCACTCTTTCCTAAAAAGGCGATGTGCAGCATTAAAATGTGCTTTCCTACTTACAGTTAATTTCATGATTATTTCTTTTGTGCTTCAATAAAGTCGTAAAATTCAAAGAAGATAATTTTAAACCATTCGGTATAAATTTGTGGATTATCCACCATATCTTGCTTAATATCCTCTATAGACATCCATTTCCACTGTGCAACTTCATCAGGGTTAATAGTAGGTTCGTTATCAGAATAACCTACCATAACATGATCTAATTCATGTTCTGTTAATCCATTATCAAAAGGAGCCTTATAAATAAAACTAAATAAATCTTTTAATTCTACTTCAAATCCCATTTCCTCTTGAAGTCTTCTTTTACCAGCTTGAATATTAGTTTCTGCTTCTCTTTGGTGAGAACAACAAGTATTTGCCCATAATAAAGGAGAATGATATTTATGAGCAGCTCTTTGCTGCAACATAATTTCATTTTTGCTATTTAATATAAAAACAGAAAATGCACGATGTAGCAAAGCTTTTTCATGGGCTTCAATTTTTTCCATTAACCCAATTTGCTCATTTTGTTCATTTACTAAAACTACCAATTCTTGTTTCATATCTTCAAATTATAAGAAATCCAAAAGTACAAAAAAAGATATCCTTAGGCTAATTACTTTGACTCTCTTACAAGTAAAATCCAATAATTTAAGTCTTTACTCCTTTTAAAAACCTTTCTAGCATTCTACTGAAAGTGATTTTAGCCATAATAATGGGCAAGGATCAATCTCACCTTATTTTTTTGTAGATTTGTAAAGCAGAAATTGACATATAAAATGGAAAGAAAAATTAAATTAATTTGGGATTTTCAAGGCCCTTTTGGCCAGAAAACAGCAGAGCACCATGTAATCCACTTAAAGGAGTATGTAGAACTGGAAAAGTTCGCAATTGACATCATTGACACTCAAGAGTTATCTGCAACCCACCATATAGCTTTTATGGTTGTAAATGATCTTCAAATGAAACAAATAAGAGATATTTTAAAACCACATAGAGGAGAATTATACCAGCCTTAATTTCCATAAGGTTTTTACAACCTAGAAAGTGGTTTTACCAATGAATTAAAAACAACAAGCCCCAAAATACTTTGTATTTTGGGGCTTGTTGTTTTATAGATTAATTTGCTTCTTTACTGATAAACTGAAGTCGCATTAATCGCAATTCTTCTGTATCATAACTTCCGTCAAATTCCTCTAATGCCACTTTAATACTATCTGTTTCTGATTCCATAAAGTAATCGTATATCTCTTCTTGATTATCTTCATCTAAAATTTCATCTAACCAATAGCTAAGATTTAACTTTGTTCCAGAATATACTATCTGCTCCATCTCCTTTAATAAAGCATCCATATCTAAACCTTTAGCACTAGCGATATCGGTAAGAGCTAATTTACGGTCAACATTTTGAATAATATATAATTTTAAAGCTGAATTAGCTCCAGTGGATTTAACCACTAAATCGTCAGGACGTACAATATCGTTTTCCTCTACATAGGTCTTTATAAGACTTACGAATTCACGACCATATTTTTTTGCTTTCCCTTCACTTACTCCAATAATATTGGCCATCTCCTCCAAGGTAATTGGGTATTTTAATCCCATTTCTTCTAAGGAAGGATCTTGAAACACTACAAATGGTGGTACACCATGCTTTTTTGCTACTTTTTTACGTAAATCTTTTAAGAGTTGAATCAACACCTGATCTACAGCAGCAACATTTTTATTCATGTTATCATCTAAATCTTTATCTGAATCAGAATACACATGGTCTTCTGTCATCATAAAGGATTCTGGATTTTTCATAAAATCTAACCCCTTAGGTGTTAGTTTTAAGATTCCATAAGTCTCAATATCTTTATTTAATAGACCAGCTACTAGCATTTGTCGGATTAAAGCCATCCAGTACTTTTCGTCTTTATCCTTTCCAATAGAGAAATAATCCTGTGTGTCTGTTTTGTTAGCTTTAATTAAAGCATTCACTTTCCCTACAAGAGTAAAAACAATTTGTTTGGTTTTATAAACCTGCTTAGTTTGTTGGATAACTTGAAGCACTTTTACTACATTGTCTTTGGCCTCTACTTTAGTCTTAGGGTTTCTCACATTATCATCCATATTGGCACCTTCTCCATTTATCTCGTCGAAATACTCTCCAAAATAATGAAGTAAAAACTTACGTCTTGAAATCGATGTTTCCGCATAACCAACTACTTCCTGCAACAAAGCAAAACCAATCTCTTGTTCTGCAATAGGTTTTCCAGACATAAACTTTTCTAGCTTTTCAATATCCTTATAGGCATAATAAGCTAAACAGTGTCCCTCTCCTCCATCTCTACCTGCTCTGCCTGTTTCTTGATAATAACTCTCTAAAGACTTAGGTATATCGTGGTGAATAACATAGCGCACATCTGGCTTGTCAATTCCCATACCAAAAGCAATGGTTGCAACTACTACATCTACCTCTTCCATTAGGAACATATCTTGGTGCTTGGCTCTAGTTTTAGCATCTAGTCCAGCGTGATAAGGCACAGCACTGATTCCATTAACTTGCAATACGTTAGCAATCTCTTCTACTTTTTTACGACTCAAACAATAAATCACACCACTTTTACCTTGGCGCTGCTTGATAAATCGAATGATATCACTTTCTACTTGTTTTGTTTTAGGTCTTATTTCGTAGTATAAATTAGGTCTATTAAAAGAAGCCTTAAAAACATTTGCATCTGGTATTTCAAGGTTTTTTAAAATATCCTCTTGCACCTTTGGCGTTGCTGTAGCTGTCAAACCAATAATAGGTATATCCCCTAATTGTCGAATAATATTTCGCAGATTACGGTATTCTGGTCTAAAATCGTGCCCCCATTCAGAAATACAATGCGCCTCATCAATAGCAACAAAGGAAAGCTTTTCCCCTTGAAGAAAGCTAACATATTCTTCTTTAGTCAATGATTCTGGAGCTACATATAGTAGCTTAGTAACACCACTTTTAATATCCTCCTTGACCTGATTTACTTCAGATTTAGTTAAAGATGAATTTAAAACATGGGCTACACCATATTCACTTGAAAGACTACGAATAGCATCTACTTGATTTTTCATCAAAGCAATAAGAGGTGATACAACAATAGCAGTACCTTCCAAAACCAAAGCCGGTAATTGATAGCATAAAGATTTTCCTCCTCCGGTTGGCATGATAACAAAAGTATTGTGCTCTGAGATAATACTTTTAACCACATCTTCTTGAAGACCTTTGAACTGTGAAAAGCCAAAATATCTCTTTAACTCCTTGTACAAGTCAATTTCAGTTGATTTCATTATTTTTGTATGGTATTTTACATAAATTTGCAGTACCATAAAGGTACAAAATTTCTTTAGTTCAATCCTAATATTTAACATTCACTAATTTTGGATACTACAAAAACTATATTAAACACAGCAAAACAGACTATTTTATCTGAAAGCCAAAGTGTTAAAAAACTTACGAATTACCTAAC
This sequence comes from Myroides sp. LJL115, assembly GCF_054871665.1. Taxonomy (NCBI): domain Bacteria; kingdom Pseudomonadati; phylum Bacteroidota; class Flavobacteriia; order Flavobacteriales; family Flavobacteriaceae; genus Myroides; species Myroides sp. LJL115. The sequence continues at coordinate 24,267 of NZ_JBTXLS010000014.1, forward strand.
AGAGGACTTCTCTTTAGCTGTAAAAACGATTTTAAATTGCCAAGGAAGGGTAATTGTAACAGGAATTGGAAAAAGTGCATTAATTGGCGCGAAAATTGTAGCCACATTTAATTCCACAGGAACACCCTCTATTTATATGCATGCAGCAGAGGCTATGCACGGAGATTTAGGTATAATTCAACCACAAGATTGTGTTATTTGTATCTCTAATAGTGGTAATAGTCCAGAGATAAAAGTACTTACTCCTTTATTAACTCGTCAAGGAAATACCCTTATTGCTATCACTGCTAATGAAAACTCATTTCTAGGTAAAGGAGCACACTATGTATTACTGTCTAAAGTAGACCAAGAGGCAGATCCAAATAATTTAGCACCTATGAATAGTACAACAGCCCAATTAGTATTAGGAGATGCTTTAGCTGCTTGTTTAATAGAAATGCGTAACTTCGGGCCGTCTGATTTTGCAAAATATCATCCAGGTGGAGCATTGGGTAAAAAATTATTATTGAAAGTTGCTAATATATTAAAGGACACCAATAAGCCATTAGTGGATAAGGATGCTGATATAAAACAAGTAATTGTAGAAATATCTCAAAAACGCTTAGGTGTAACTGCTGTGGTAGATAACGATAAATTAGTTGGTATTATAACCGATGGAGACTTGAGAAGAATGTTAGAAAAATACGACAATTTTCAAGGAATGACAGCTAAAGATATAATGAGCGTACAGCCCAAAACAATAGAGTCAAAAGAACATGTTTCTAAAGCTCTATCTATTTTAGAGGATAATGCTATTACCCAATTATTAGTGACACAAGAAGATAAATATGTTGGTATTATTCATCTTCACGATATTTTAAAAGAAGGAATTGTATAAAATTATGATAAACAAAAAACAAAAAAACAAAAAAAGCATGTCTTTCTTAGACCATCTAGAAGAGTTAAGATGGTTATTAGTCCGATCTGCAATGTTCATTTTAGGAGGAGGAGTAGTTGCCTTTTTCTTTAGTGACTTTATTTTTAACAACATCATTTTCGCTCCAAAAAATTCTGACTTTATTACCTACAGACTTTTCTGTAAGGCTTCGAAGCATTTTAATTTTGGAGAGGGATTTTGTGGAAATGAGCTTCCGTTTGAAATTCAAAACAGAACCATGGACGGTCAATTTTCCGTAATTATATGGACCTGTATTACAGCAGGATTTATTTTAGCTGTTCCTTTCATCTTAATGGAGATTTGGAAATTTATAAGTCCCGCGTTATATACTAATGAGAAAAAGTACGCACGTTTATTTATCGCAAGCTCTTCCTTATTGTTTTTTATTGGAGTTTTATTTGGCTACTTTTTAATTACGCCATTATCTATTAACTTTTTAGCTAATATCCAAATAAGTGATATTGTGAAAAATCAGATTGATATCAACTCCTATATTAGTTTAGTAAAAACAACTTCGATTGCATGTGGTCTGGTTTTTGAATTACCAATTATAATCTATTTCTTATCGGTAATGGGCTTAGTAACTCCCGAGTTCTTAAAAGAATACCGAAAGTATGCAATTGTTTTAATTTTAATTATTGCAGCTATTATAACGCCTCCAGATGTAGTAAGTCAAATAATAGTTTCAATTCCTTTGCTTATTTTATATGAACTTAGTATTTATATTTCTAAATTCGTGCAAAAGAAAGATAGTGGTACTAATCAAAAAGGATTAACCAAACAAAATTAACCATGAAATTAAGAGCCGACAATATTGTCAAGATATATAAGAAGAGAAAGGTTGTTAAAGGTGTGTCTGTTGAAGTAAACCAAGGCGAAATCGTTGGATTATTAGGACCTAATGGAGCAGGAAAAACCACTTCTTTTTACATGATTGTAGGTTTAGTAAAGCCTAATAGCGGAAACATCTATTTGGATGACACCAATATTACCGACTTCCCTATGTATAAAAGAGCCCAACATGGTATTGGGTATTTAGCACAAGAAGCCTCGGTTTTTAGAAAATTAAGTATTGAGGATAATATTTTAAGTGTTCTTCAATTAACAAAGCTATCTAAAGCAGAACAAATTCTAAAAATGGAATCTCTGATTGAAGAATTTAGTCTAGAACACATCCGAACAAATCGTGGGGACTTATTAAGCGGTGGGGAAAGAAGGAGAACAGAAATTGCTAGAGCATTAGCAACAGATCCGAAATTTATTCTTTTAGATGAACCATTTGCGGGAGTAGACCCTGTTGCTGTGGAAGATATTCAACGAATAGTGGCTCAGTTAAGAAACAAAAACATAGGTATTTTGATTACTGACCACAATGTTCAAGAAACATTAGCCATTACTGACAAGACCTATTTAATGTTTGAAGGAGGGATTTTAAAGGCTGGTAAACCGGAAGAATTAGTAGAAGATGAAATGGTAAGAAGAGTTTACTTAGGCCAAAACTTTGAGCTAAGAAAAAAGAAAATTACTTTTTAATACTTTTACATCTATTTAAATATCCCTCACACACAAAATTGGCTATGTGACCAAAATTTTCACATTTCTTTTTTTTGACAATCTTAAAATTTTATATTTGCACAAAAACTAATGAAAAATAAATCCTTTTTTAAACTCTTAACTGCGCTTTTTTGCATTGCACTGCTTAGTTCGTGTGCACAAAAGGAAGCATTTGTTTACTACCAAGATATTGATACAGTATTATTAGAAAATGCTTCAAACACAAACTTTCAAACTAGATTACAACCTGATGATCTATTAATGATTGTTGTATCAGCTCAAGATCCTGAATCTGCTATTCCTTTTAATTTAATGAATACTATGTCTGCTAATCCAAGTCAACCGGAAGGTGCTGGCCAAATGAAGCAGCAACTTTACCTTATCGACAACCAAGGAAACATTGAGTTTCCGGTTTTGGGTAGTATTAAATTAGGCGGTTTAACTCGTAGTCAAGCAATTGAATACTTAAATGAGGAAATCAGCCAATATATTAATCACCCTATTATTAATTTAAGGATTGTGAACTTCAAAGTAACAGTTCAAGGGGAAGTTAACAAACCAGGGGTACATACTATAACAAGCGAAAGATTAACTTTAATGGAAGCTATTTCTTTATCTGGTGATATGACTATCTATGGAAAAAGAGATAATGTATTAATTATTCGTGAGATTGATGGACATAAAATTCCTATACGTGTAGATATGACTAAGTCAGACTTTATTACCTCTCCTTATTATTATTTAAACCAAAATGATATTGTATACGTAGAGCCTAATAAAACAAGAATAAACTCCTCTGTAGTTGGTCCAAACTTAACAGTAGGTATTTCGGCCTTGTCTTTACTTGTAACTATAATTGCATTATCCGTTAAATAATTATCATGGAAAATAAGTTTGATAACAATGATGATACGAATATTAATATTCGTGAAGAAATAGAAAAATACATTATACATTGGCGTTGGTTTATACTAAGCATTTTTGTTGCTTTAGCATTGGCCTTTGTGTACCTTCGTTTTACACAAAAAACCTATAAAATTAACACCACTATAATCGTAAAAGATGAGAAAAGAGGTGGTGGAATTGCTTCTGAAATGGCTGCTTTCGCAGATCTCGGAATGCTTTCTGGTGGTAAAAGTAACGTAGAAAACGAAACGCAAGTTCTTAAATCTAGAAACCTTACAGAAAGAGTAGTAAGACGTTTACAATTAAATATTTCCTACATTAATGAAAGCAAGTTTATTGCTAGTCAAATGTACGAAGACAGTCCAATTAGCTTCAATTTCGTAGATAGAGTATTTGACTTCGATAAAATCAAATATGAATTTTATGTTAAGAACTTACAAGAGGATTCCTTTGACTTATACGATGATAAAAAAGAGTTCATTGGAAATTATCCATACGACACTCCTTTCCAAACTATTTTAGGACAGCTTATTGTTACTAAAAATGAGCCTGCACGTATTCCAACGCTAGATACTTTAAAACAAATAGAGGAATTAGAGGAAAGTGAAGTTGTAACGGAATTACTAGTTCAAATTACTCCTATTCAGCAAATAGTAGACGCTTACATTAGAAATGTACAGATTACTCCTACGGATAAATTCTCTACTGTTTTGGATTTATCTATGGTGGATGCTACTCCTGCAAAAGCAATTGATTTTCTAAACAACTTAGTAAACCTATACAATGATGCTGCTATTGCAGATAAAAGATTTGTATCGGAGAAAACTTCTGAATTTATTGAAACTCGCTTAAAGTTAATTACAGAGGAATTAGGAGATGTAGAAAAGTCGGTAGAAGGATACAAAGCTGTTAATGCAATTACAGATATTCCTACAGAACTTGGCTTAATTCTAGAGAATGCAAATTCGTATGAAAAACAAATTATAGCCAATGAAACAGAGTTAAAGGTAGTTTCTTCTATGATTGAGTTCTTATTAAAGAGTCAACCAAATGAACTAATACCTGGAAACATTATTCAATCAGATGCAAATTCTAATAGTTTGATTAATCAATATAATCAGTTGATTTTAGATCGCAATAGAATTAGTGGTAGCTCGACTAATAGAAACCCGGCTGTAATCAAATTGGATAGTCAAATTGCTTCTATGAAAGCTTCTGTAATGGAAAGCTTAAGAAACTTAGAAGGTAGTTTAAAAATAACACAAAGAGAATTAAACAATAAAGAAAGAGACTTGCGTTCTAAACTTGCACAAGTTCCAAGACAAGAACGTGAATTCCGTATTATTGATAGACAGCAAAAAGTTAAGGAAGCTATTTACCTTTATTTATTCCAAAAAAGGGAAGAAACTGCGATTGCACTTGCTGCAACAGACCTTAACGCTAAGGTAATTGATAGTGCAAGAAGTTCAGATAAACCTGTTTCACCTAAGAGTGTGATTGTATTATTGGCTGCGTTAATTTTAGGTTCTCTTGTTCCTTTTGCTATTATTTATCTTCAGAACTTACTGGATACTAAAATTAAATCCAGATTGGATATTGAGCACAACTCAAACGTTCCATTTATTGGAGACATTCCACACTCTGACGACAATAGTAAGATTGTAGATATAACAAGTAGAACTAGTACTGCAGAGGCACTTCGTATCATTAGAACTAACTTAGAATTCATGCTAAATAGAGTTCCTAAAGGACAGGCTAAAATGATCTTTTTAACCTCTACTTTCCCTAAGGAAGGAAAAACGTTTACCTCTGTTAATACTGCTGCAACTATTGCTTTATCAGGAAAGAAAACGCTTCTAATTGGTTTGGACTTAAGAAATCCTCGTTTAGATGATTATATCTTATTACCACAAAAAGGAGTGTCTGATTACTTATTACATAAAGAAGACAATATCCATAAATATGTAGTAAAAATCGATGGTTACGAAAACCTTTATGCACTTCCTGCAGGAACGATTCCTCCTAATCCGGCTGAATTACTAATGGGTGATGCTATTGGAGAGATGTTCGAAACTTTGAAGAAAGATTACGACTATATCATTGTAGATACTGCTCCAGTTAGTCTTGTAACGGATACTTTATTAGTAGCTAAATATGCAGATACATTTGTATATGTTTGTCGCGCGAATTACCTAGATAAACGAATGCTACGTTTACCAAATGATTTATATAGGGAAAACAAACTACCAAATATGTCTATCTTATTAAATGATACTATTACAGGAAGTAGATTTGGTGGATATGGATACGGTTATGGGTATGGATATGGTGTAGAACACGACATCCAAAATGCTAAAAAACCATGGTGGAAAAGCTTATTACCTTTTCTATTCAAAAAATAAATAAATTCCAAAATTTAAAAAAAGGTCTTTCTATATGGTATAGAAAGACCTTTTTTTTTATCCCTCTGCTATTCAAGGAGAGCCTAAAGAAAAATAAAAGTGCTAATCCTAAATAAGTCAAACAAGCTTTTTACCTTCTATAAATACAAATAGTGCTTATCTATTGTAGAAAATCAAAGAAATAATACTTATAAAACCCTAAGTCAATATAATTAATCATATAATATTTACACTTTATAAGTAAATCAACAAAATATTAATTATAAAAATAACAATTTAAAAATATTACAACACTGTAGTACTAAATCAATAATTCTATAGCTAGAACAGGCAGTATTACTACATTTCTTCTAACAATTTAGTATATTTGCTTTATACCGCTTAATGGTATTTTACTAATTTAGTTACTATTTTAATATATATAAGATGAGCCAAAAATCTAAAATTATTTACACACTAACGGACGAAGCACCGATGTTAGCTACTTATTCTTTTTTACCAATCGTACAAGGATTTGCAAAAACAGCTGATATAGATGTAGAAACTCGTGATATATCATTAGCAGGACGTATTCTAGCTAATTTCCCTGAATTCTTAAAAGAAGATCAAAAGATCTCAGATGCATTACAAGAATTAGGTGATTTAGCAAAAACGCCAGAAGCTAATATTATTAAATTACCAAACATTTCAGCTTCTTTACCTCAGTTAAACGCTGCAATTAAAGAATTACAAGCTCATGGATATGCTGTTCCAAATTATCCAAGCGAACCAAAGACAGATCAAGAAAAGCAAATCAAAGCCGCTTATGCAAAAGTTTTAGGTTCTGCAGTAAATCCTGTTCTTCGTGAAGGAAACTCTGACCGTAGAGCTCCTAAAGCAGTTAAGAACTATGCTAAAAAACATCCACACTCTATGGGCGCTTGGTCAAAAGACTCTAAAACTAGAGTTGCTTCTATGCAAGATGGAGATTTCTATGCAACAGAAAAAGCAGTAACAGTTGAACATGCAGGTAAATATAAAATTGAATTTCTTTCAAAAGACCATAGTACTTCTATCTTAAAAGACTTTGCAGATTTACAAAAAGCAGAAATTATCGATTGCTCGGTAATTAATCTAAAAAAATTAAAAGCTTTTGTTGCAAAGTGTAAACAAGAAGCAAAAGACAAGGGAATCTTATTCTCTACACACCTTAAAGCAACTATGATGAAGGTTTCTGACCCTGTTATCTTCGGTGCTGTTGTAGAGGTATACTTCCAAGAAGTTTACCAAAAATATGCAGAGTTATTTGCAGAGTTAGGAATCAACCCTAACAATGGTTTAGGTGACTTATATGCTAAAATAGCTGGACATGCTTTAGAGGCTGAAATCAAAGCATTAATTGAACAAACAATTCAAAATGGTCCGGATATTGCTATGGTTAACTCGGACAAAGGAATTACAAACTTACATGTTCCTTCTGATGTTATCGTAGATGCATCTATGCCTGCGATGATTAGAACTTCTGGTCAAATGTGGAATAAAGAAGGTAAATCACAAGATACTTTAGCTATTATACCAGACCGTAGTTATGCAGGAGTTTACCAAACAGTCATCGAAGACTGTAAGTTAAACGGTGCGTTTGACCCAACAACAATGGGGTCTGTTCCAAACGTTGGTTTAATGGCACAAAAGGCACAAGAATATGGTTCACATGATAAAACATTCCAAGCTCCAGATAATGGTTCTATCGTAGTAAAGGATGAAAAAGGAGATACTATTTTCTCTCAAGAGGTAGAAAAAGGAGATATATTTAGAATGTGTCAAGCTAAAGATGCACCTATCCAAGACTGGGTTAAACTTGCTGTAAACCGTGCACGTTTATCTAATACACCAGCTATTTTCTGGTTAGATAAAAATAGAGCTCATGATCAACAGTTAATTCTTAAAGTTAACCAATACTTAAAAGATCACGATACAACCGGATTAGACATTCAAATTTTATCACCTGTTGAAGCTACTAAAGTAACTTTGGAAAGAATCCGTAAGGGATTAGATACTATTTCTGTTACAGGTAACGTTTTAAGAGACTACTTAACGGATTTATTCCCAATTTTAGAATTAGGAACATCTGCTAAAATGTTATCTATCGTACCGCTAATGAATGGAGGAGGATTATTTGAAACAGGTGCAGGAGGTTCTGCTCCTAAGCATATTGAGCAGTTTATCGAAGAAGGGTACTTACGTTGGGATTCACTAGGTGAGTTCTTAGCATTAGGAGCTTCTTTTGAGCACTTAAGCCATACACAAAACAATCCTAAAGCTCTTATCTTAGCTGAAACTTTAGATCAAGCAACTGCAATGTTCTTAGATAATGACAAATCACCTGCACGTAGAGTAGGATCTATTGACAATAGAGGTTCTCATTTCTATTTAGCTTTATATTGGGCACAAGCATTAGCTGCTCAAGATAAAGACCAGGAGTTAAAAGCAATCTTTACAGGAATTGCAAAACAAATGCAAGAGCAAGAGCAAACTATTAACCAAGAGTTAATCCAAGCTCAAGGTAAAGCACAAGAAATTGGTGGTTATTACCAACCTAATGTAGAGGCTACTTCTAAAGCTATGCGACCAAGTAAAACTTTAAATAGCATTATTGATTCTATCTAATTCTAGCTATTTAAACTATCATAAAAAAACCCATCTATAATTTATAGATGGGTTTTTTAATGATAACGATATATTATGCTTATAACTGTAATAACTCTCTAGCATGCTCTAAAGCACTACTTGTGATATCCTTTCCAGATAACATAGTTGCTATTTCTTTAATACGCTCCTTGGGGCTTAAAGTAATAATAGAAGAAGTGGTAGTAGTAGAATCGCTGGTCTTAAAAACCTTATAATGCTGATTACCTTTAGCTGCAATTTGAGGTAAATGGGTGATAGAAAAAACCTGCATATGCTTACTCATCGAAAACATAATATGACCCATTTTATCGGCTATCTCACCAGATACTCCCGTATCAATTTCGTCAAAAATAATAGTAGGTAAACTAGAATACCTAGCTAAAGTAGCTTTAATAGCTAACATAATTCTTGACATTTCGCCTCCCGAGGCAACTTTCTTTAATAAACCATAGTCCATTCCTTTGTTAGCAGAGAATAAAAGTTGTATGTGGTCTTTTCCGTTAAACAAAAATTGGTCAGAAGCATGAAATTCGAATCGAAAACTAGAATTAGGCATACCTACTAAAGTAAGAATATCTAAAATTTGCTCTTCTAAAACAGGTACAGCTTGTTTTCTTTTGGTAGTTAACTCATTAGATAGCTCTTCTAAAGATGCTTCCAATTGACCTACTTTTGTCTTCGTTTGTTCTATATCGGCTTCTAGATCACTAGCTAAAAATGCCTTTGAACTCAATTCTTTTTCTATGTGTATTAACTCCTCAACTGTATTGACCTGATGCTTCTTCTGAAGTGTATATAAAAGCTGTAATTTACTATTGATAAGGTCCAATTGCTCTGGATCTTGTATTACCCCAAAAGAGGCTTGCTCTAATTCATTACATATATCCGAAAGCTCGATTTCAACACTATCTATTCTATCCCAAATATCTTGATAAGCTTTAGAAACACCGCGGATTTTACTCATAGCGGATTTTAATTCCTTTAAATTAGGTAAAATACCTAATTGTTCCTGCTCTACAATGCGGATACTATGTCCTAAGTTTTCTAAAACTAGTTCTACATTAGTAAGATTTTGCAATTGTTCTTCCAGTGCTTCTTGATCTAAATGACTAAGTTCAGCTTGTTCTAATTCTTGTAGTAAAAAAGAATTATAATCCTGCTCTTTTAAAAGATCCTCTCTTTGCTGTTCAAGTGAAGATAAGGCTTTATTAAGTTTTTTATATTTTTTTAATTGATCTTGATACTCGAGCAAAACACTTTCATTATTAGCTACTGCATCTAAAATGTGAATTTGATAAGCTTGTTCCTGTAGTTCTCCTGTTTGGGCTTGGGAGTGAATATCAATTAAAACACGACTAAGTTCTTGTAAATCATTTAAATTTACAGGGCTATCATTCACAAAAGCACGTGATTTACCAGAAGGCAAAATTTCGCGACGAATAATAGTTAACTCCTCGTAATCCAATTCTAACATTTCAAATAAGTTCTCCAAACGATATCCCTTGATACAAAAATGTCCCTCGATAATACATTTTTCTTGCTTATCTTTTAAAGATCCTAAATCAGCTCTTTTACCTTGTAGTAATCCTAAAGCACCTAAAAGAATACTTTTACCTGCCCCAGTTTCACCAGTGATAATTGAAAAACCATTAGAAAACTCAATTTCTAATGCATCAATTAACGCAAAATTTTTAATTGTCAGTAATGTTAACATATAAAAATAACTTAGTTTGACTATAAACTATTCCATTTACTAGTATTCAAAGGAGATAATTTTTTAAGTAAATCTACTACCTTTTTTTTATTTGGATCACTAATCCCTGTATATAAATTTTGCAACTCTGTAGTTTTGGCATCAAAGAATACACGCATCAAAAAAGAATTTCCTTTAGTGGAATGCAACTTATTAAGTTCTACAAGACTTTGATATATTCCATCCCTACCAAGGGTATTATCCTGTGACATCACATCTAGTCCTTTGCGATGATATATATAAAGAGCTTCAATAAATTCACTATAGGAATTAGAAATTAAATCGTTAATTAAATAATAACGATTAGCATTACCATCAGCTTGCTTCCAGCCTTTATAATTAGACTGTTGGGCTGAATTCACAATACTAGCGGCGCTTTGTAAATAAGCATTTCCTTGATTAGACTTAAAAGTATCTGCATCTAATCCAATGATGACGTTAGCATAAAATCCTATCAAATTAGTTAGATTAGAATCGGAAGAATTCGGGTTAAATACTAAATTCTCAAACTCTATATAACTAAAAGCAATGTCTTTATCATTGAAATTTAAAACAGGAGTAGAATACGTAGTATTAAATACTGGTCTAGTACTTTGTACTTGTAATGTACCACTTACTATATTGTTATTTAAACTACTTACATTTAAAATAAAAACACAATCGATTTTCTCTAATGCGCTATATCTCCTACTTCCCCATGAGGTATTATTGATAAGTTCTCGTAAAGACTTTTCTAAAGTAGTAAAATAAGAAGCATTACTATTACCTAATTGGCTATAATTAATATTTACTGTAGCATTAAGTTCTTGCCCATAGGAGCACAAGGAATTTAATAGTATAATAAAAAGCCAAAAAAGTTTATTCATAGTATTTTGCGATTTTTTCAACGATGTCCTTTGCAACTTCTTCTTTAGATTTTAATTCCATAGGTTCAATATTAAAATCTTTATCAATAAAGGTAACTTTATTTGTTGGTTTTCCAAAACCAGCCCCTTTATCATTTAAAGAATTCAATATAATTAAATCTAAATTCTTTCGCATTAGTTTGCCTTTAGCATATTCAATTTCGTTTTGTGTTTCTAAAGCAAAACCAATTAAGAATTGCTGTTTTTTGATCTCTCCTAAGCTAGCTAAAATATCTGGATTCTTTTCTAACTCAATAGTAAAAGTATCACTGTTTTTCTTCATCTTTTGATCCATTACAGTAATAGGGCGATAATCTGCCACTGCTGCAGCTGCAACCATCACTTGTACATCATTGAAGTACGTATGGCAAGCATCAAACATTTGCTGAGCACTAACCACAGGTATCACAGTAATATTAGGATGATCAATTTTCTGATTAGTAGGGCCACTAACCAAAATAACCTTAGCACCTTTTTGTGCCAATTCATAAGCAATATCAAAGCCCATTTTACCTGAAGAATGATTTCCAATAAAACGTACTGGATCAATAGCTTCATAGGTAGGCCCTGCAGTAACTAGTGCAGTAATATTAGCTAAAGTAAGGTTATTGGCTAAATCTTTGTTTAAAAAATCAAGAATATTTTCAACCTCTGCCATACGCCCTTGCCCAATTAGCCCACTAGCTAAAGGTCCAAATTCCGCTGGTATTATCTTATTGCCAAATTGGCTTAACGATTGTAGGTTTTTATCTGTAGTTGGATGGATATACATATCCAAATCCATAGCTGGAGCAACATAAACAGGACACTTAGCAGATAAATATATTGCCATTAAAAGATTGTCACAGATTCCATTAGCCATTTTTGCTAATGTATTGGCTGTAGCAGGAGCGATTAAAATTAGATCTGCCCAAAGAGCTAAATCTACGTGATTGTTCCAAGTCCCCTTATTATCAGCTGTATTGAAGAAATTAGTATATACAGGCTTAGTAGATAAAGTAGATAAGGTATAAGGGGTAACAAATTGATGAGAAGCAGGTGTCATAATTACTTGAACCTCCGCACCTGCTTTTATAAGTAAACGTACTAAGTTTGCCGTCTTATAAGCGGCAATTCCACCAGTTACACCTAGTATTATTTTTTTTCCGCTTAATAGTGACATTAGCTTAGTATTAAATTATTTTACAACTTCTTTAAAACTTACTCTTCCCTCTAACCACTCTTCTAAAGCTAATGCATGTGATTTTGGTAATTTTTCGTAAAATTTTGATACTTCGATTTGTTCTTTATTTTCAAAAACTTCATCTAAACTATCGTTGTAAGTAGCGAACTCTTCTAACTTCTCAATCAATTCGTTTTTAATCTCCGTATTGATTTGGCTTGCTCTTTTAGCTATGATTGTAATAGCCTCATAAATATTTCCAGCAGGCTCTTCAATTTGGCTCTTATTGTAAGTAATTGTATTTACTGGAGCATTTGTTTTCTTTAAATCCATCTCTATCGCTTAAATTATTTTGAAAATTTCTCTAATTCTTTGTTAATCTCTTCCATCATGTCGTCTGCTTTTGGCCTAAATGCACCATCTGGTTCAAAACGAACCAAAGTTTCATACATAAGCTTTGCATTTTTCAAACGCTCTTCTTCTTTACTTGCTACACTATTCATAGCCAATTTGTGGGCTGAATCTAATTTATAAAAAAGTGCTTCTTCCTTAAATTTAGTCCCTGGATAATCATAAATAAAGTTGTCTAATGCAATGATTGCAGCTCCATAATTACGAGTCCATTCTCCAATTGTATTTAGATGCTTCGCATTTTCGAAAGCTTTCTTTTCTAACTTTTCATTCAGACTTACCATCATTGAGTTTGCTTCAAAAACATAGTCAGAAGTTGGATATTGATCAATGAATCTTTGTAATTTTTCGATCAACTCGTATGTTTCATGTTGATCGAAAGAATATTCTCTTGATAAAGGAAGTCCACTTTTGATTTCTTTCAGCAATGCTTCTTCCCTTTTTTCACTTCTAGGATAACTTGCTGCAAAGTTCCTATATCTAGGTCCTGCTGTTTGGTAATCCTTTAAAATGTAGGTTGCTTCAGCAAAATTATAATACATTTGTTCTGCATCAGTACGACCTCTCATTGGTACTTCTAATTGCTCATATAAACGCAACGCACGTCTATACTTCTTTTGTTCGAAGAAGTCACTGGCTACTTCTTTTTTTAATTCCATATCCTCTGATTTCAAGGCTTGTTGCAATGGACTACATCCTGCAAGTGTAAGCATCAAAAAAGATACCCCGATATATCTTCTCATATAATAGTAATATTATTAAACAAAAGTTCCCTATTTATTTTCAAAGGAAAGCAAGTGCAAATTTAGTTATATAATTGCATTATACAAAAACCTTTTTATACTAAAAAGAAAAGATGTCATTTTTAATGACATCTTTTGCTAATTAACTGCTTTATAGGCCACTAAATACAGTAGATAAGGCCTAAAAATATCTCTCAAATTTATTTTTTTATAAAATTTAACCCTCTAAAAAATTAGAAAATATCTATTTACAAAGTATTTCGAATTCATTTTGAATTCTTTGCCCTAAATTTTGGTCTATATTTACTAAAGGTAAACGAAGTTCATCTGAACAAACATTTGCTAACTTCAAAATATGTTTAATACCTGCAGGATTTCCTTGTTCGAAAATCATATCCATTATAGGCATTAATTTATAATGTAAATCAAATGCTGCTTCAACTTGTTTGTTTAGTCCTAGGCGAATCATTTCAGTAAAAGTCTGTGGAATTCCTTGTCCGATAACAGAAATTACTCCAGATCCTCCAGCTAATGTCATTGGTAAAGCTAGTGCGTCATCTCCAGAAATAATTAAGAAATCTTCTCTTGCATTTTGACGTATTAACTCCATTGCTTGTACAATATCACCAGCTGCTTCTTTTACAGCAACAATATTTTCGAACTCATTAGCAAGACGAATTACAGTACTAGGCAACATATTGCTACCTGTTCTACCAGGAACATTATACAATATAATTGGCAAAGGACTATTAATAGCTATTTGTTTAAAATGCTGATAGATTCCCTCTTGGGTTGGCTTGTTATAATAAGGAGAAACAGATAAAATTGCCTGAAAACCTTCTAAACTTCCAGTAGTTAATTCCTCTACTACTTCTTTAGTATTGTTTCCTCCAACTCCTAAAACCAAAGGTAATTTTCCTTGATTAGCATCAACTACCACCTTCTTTACTAACTCTTTTTCCTGTTTACTTAAAGTAACAGATTCCGCAGTTGTTCCTAAAACAACTAAATATTCTACTTTCCCGGAAATAGAATATTCAACTAATTTTTGTAAAGCCTCTACATCGACACTTTGGTCTTTTTTGAAAGGGGTAACTAAAGCTACTCCTGTTCCTACTAATGATTGCATAACTTATTTGTTATTGGTTATTGGTTTTTAAAACCTTTTATATATTCTAAAAGTACTTCTATAAATTGTTTTGCATTTAAATGGCTAAGACGAACTTCTAAATGAGAAATAGTCCTATCGTTTTGATTTACTCCTACCTTAAATTTTGCCTTAGATAATAAATTAACATATTCTAAAACTGGACTACTTTCCTTATAAAAGCCAATAAGCATATCGAAAGGATAATTCATAAAATCGACAATCTGCTGATCAATGCACTCTCCTGAGAAATCAAAACTGTGGATTCCGACAAACTTATGTACTTTCTCTACTTGTTCTTTACTGCGTTTTCCAAAAACGACAACATCTGTTTTAATATCATCCTTAGTATTGCTATGCAAATACCTTAAGAGATCGTCTAACTGGCTTATGTGCTGTTGATCGATTAGCAATCCTATTGTTTTAATTTCAAAATTAAAACAATCAGGAAGGCTAGCCAACTTTGATTTACGTACAATTTTCTTAAGGGAATTGTTCTTCCATACTTGGCTTAACATATCTATTGATTTTTGTAAAAATACAGAAATAGAAATTCAAAACTCAACTTTTTAACACGGTTTTACTTTATCATATCAATAAAATCCTGCTCGTTTAAAATAGTGATTCCTAACTTATTAGCCTTTTCTAATTTTGAAGGCCCCATTTTATCCCCAGCTACTACAAAGTCTGTCTTAGAAGAAATTGAACTTCCATTCTTCCCTCCATGGTCTTCAATACTTTGTTTGATTTGATCCCTTGTCATTTGTGTGAATACTCCAGAAACAACAATTGTCTTGCCCAATAAAACATCGGAAACAACAGTAGATTCTTTTTCCTGCACTTCCATCTGTACACCATAATGCTTTAAACGTTGAATAATTTCTCTGTTTTGAGCACTACTGAAAAAATCAATCACACTCTGAGCAATACGCTCCCCTATTTCATCTACCTCAATTAGATCTAAAAATCCTGCATGAGCCAAAGCATCAATGTTTTTATAATGTTGAGCTAGTTTCTTAGCAACCGTCTCACCAACAAATCGTATTCCAAGACCAAATAATACCCTTTCAAAAGGAATTGTCTTAGAAGCTTGAATTCCATTTATTAAATTTTCCGCAGATTTTTGTGCCATACGATCTAAGGGTAGTACTTGATCTATAGTCAAATCGTATAAATCGGCATAATTTTCCACCAAGTGATTCTTACATAAAAGAATAACAGTTTCCTCACCAAGTCCTTGGATATCCAAAGCTTTCCTAGAAATAAAGTGTTGAATTCTACCTGTTATCTGAGGGGGACAATGAGAAAAGTTTGGGCAATAATGTTGAGCCTCTCCAGGAGTACGTTTTAAAGCTGTTCCACATTCTGGACATTCTTTTATATAAACTGTCTTTACAGAGTCCTGAGCTCGCACTTCAACATTAACACCTACAATCTTTGGAATAATTTCCCCTCCTTTTTCAACAAAAACCTTATCGTTTACTCTAACATCCAGTTTTGCTATTTGATCGGCATTATGCAAAGAAGCACGTCTTACAATAGTCCCTGCTAATTGCACAGGCTCTAGGTTAGCCACTGGTGTAATTGCACCTGTTCTTCCTACTTGATAAGTTATTGACTCCAAAGTAGTCTCTACTTGTTCTGCTTTAAATTTATATGCAATAGCCCAACGTGGAGCCTTGGAAGTAAAACCTAACTCCTGTTGATCTTGCAGATCATTAACTTTAATTACTACACCATCGGTTTCATAAGGCAATTCTGATCTATGTTTATCCCAATATTCTATAAAAGCTATAACCTGATCTAAAGAACTAACTAACTTAGATACATTAGGAACTTTAAATCCCCATGATCTAGCTGATTCCAAAGAATCTATTTGACTAGAAAATGGTAAATCACTTCCTACTACATTATATAATAAACACTCTAATGGCCTTTTGGCAACCTCAGTACTATCTTGTAGCTTTAAACTTCCCGAGGCCGTATTTCTAGGGTTTGAATAAGGTGCTTCGCCCATTTCAATTAAAGCGCGATTCATTTTTTCAAAACCCGCGAAAGGTAAAACTATTTCCCCACGTATATCAAATAAAGCAGGATAGTTACCCTTTAGTACTAGAGGCACAGACTTTATCGTGCGAATATTAGCCGTTACATCATCTCCTTGTGTACCATCTCCTCTTGTTACAGCTCTAAGTAAAACCCCATTCTTATAAGTAATACTAATAGATGCGCCATCGTATTTTAGCTCACAAGTATACCCAGATGGAATATGCCCTAGAACCTTTTCTAAACGCAGTTCCCAGTCCTTTAAATCCTCCACAGAGTAAGAGTTATCTAAAGAATACATACGATGTTGGTGTTCTATTGTTTTAAAGTTTTTAGTTACTTCCCCACCTACTCTTTGAGTTGGCGAATTCATATCCATATACTGTGGATATTGTTTCTCTAAAGCCTCTAACTCTTTTAACTTTTGATCGAATTCAAAATCACTAATACTTGGAGTGTCCAATACATAATATTCATAATTATACGTATTAAGCTCAACTCTTAAAGACTCCATTTTATCTTGTATTTTCATAGAAAGTCTTATAATTTCAACATTTCTTTAAACTGATTATACAACACTCCATCACTAAGTATGGCTCCTTGTTGAATAATGTCGAAAACTTCTTTGTTGCGATCCTCACCAAAATCCTTACTACCATATTTGATTTCAACCTCAGCTGTAAAAACAGCATCACTTAACCATTGTAAACCTTCTTTTGTTAGAAAATCTATATCCTCTTGCAGAGTTTTAATTACAATAGTATGTATTGTTTCATCGTTAAACCCAAATAAAAATAAGTGATTTTTAGAATAATGCTCTAAAAATTCAGCTTTGTTTAAAACTCCTTCCCATATCAAATCAGAAAAAACATCTAATTCTTGTTCTGCAACCTCTGGTTTTGAAGCTTTAATATTATCCCACTCCTTTTTATCGATTTGTTGTGAGGCTAAAAAATTGATAAATTCAGGATGTAATTCTTCAAATTGCTCCTTTGTAAGTCGAGTATATTTCATAAAACTAAATTTTAAAGTTCAAAAATACTAATTCTACCATAGATTCCCTACTGATTAAAATGCATATCAAATAACTTTCACATATTTCTATCTAAAGTTCTTTAAAAAAAGACAAAAAAAAAGCCCTCTAATTTTAGAGGGCTTTTCTTATATATAATCAATGATTATTCTTGCTCAGGGATTACTTCGTATTCCACTTCAACAATTACATCACGGTGTAAACGAACACTAGCAGTATATTTACCAGTACGTTTGATTACTCCAGAAGTAATGAATTTCTTATCAACTTGCTGACCTTCTTTAGCAAAGAACTCTGCTAAGTCTTGGTTAGTAACTGATCCGAATAATTTCTCTCCACCAGCTTTAACACTGATTTTGATATCTAAAGCTCTTAATGCTTCTGCAACTACTTGTGCATCAGCGATAACTTTAGCTTCTTTGTGTGCTCTTTGCTTTAAGTTCTCAGCTAATACTTTCTTAGCAGAAGGAGTAGCTAAAACTGCAAGTCCTTGAGGAATTAAATAGTTACGACCGTATCCTGGTTTAACATTTACGATATCGTCTTTAAATCCTAACTTTTGTACGTCTTGTTTTAAAATAAGTTCCATAGTTTCTGCTTCTTTTTTATTTTAATAAATCAGCCACATATGGCATTAATGCTAAATGACGAGCTCTTTTAACAGCTACAGAAACTTTTCTTTGGTATTTTAAAGATGTTCCTGTTAAACGACGAGGTAAAATTTTACCTTGCTCGTTTACGAATTTTAATAAGAAATCAGCATCTTTATAATCGATATATTTGATTCCTGATTTTTTGAAACGACAATACTTTTTAGTTTTGTTTGTTTCTATGTTTAAAGGCGTAAGATATCTAATATCCCCGTCTTTTTTTCCTTTTGCAGATTGCTCAATACTAGACATAATAATTAAGCTTTTTTAGATTTTAATTTCTCTCTTCTTCTCTCCGCCCAAGCGATTGCTTCTTTATCTAAACTTACAGTTAAGAAACGCATAACTCTTTCGTCACGTCTAAACTCAGTCTCTAAGTTGATAATAACATCTCCAGGTGCTTTGTACTCAAATAAGTGATAAAATCCACTTTTCTTGTGTTGGATTTCGTACGCTAATTTTTTAAGCCCCCAATCCTCTTTAGATACCATCTCAGCTCCTCTAGAAGTAAGAAATTCTTCAAATTTCGTTACTGTTTCCTTTACCTGAGTTTCAGATAAAACGGGATTCAAGATGAAAACAGTTTCATAATGATTCATAAATACAAAAAATTAATTTGTTATAAAATTGGCTGCAAAAATACAACATGTATTGTTACCATCCAAATACTATTAAAGTTTATTTATAATTAAAACATTTCTTTCACTTTAGGTATTTATTCCTAACGTATCAATAAAAATCTACATTAGCAACCACCTTAACTGCTCGATAAGGCCCAATAGCCTCAAAACTTTTGAGTATATCTACAATTCTAGCTTTAGTTAAATTAAGGGGTTTATCTTGTGGTATTTTAATTAATATTACTCGAAGGTACTCATTTCGGATTCTATTAATACTAGGCTCTTCTGGACCTAGAACTGGAATACCGAGTTCCTTGGTTAAATAATTATACATCCACAAAGATGCCTGCTTTAATTTATCAAAATCCCTATGCTTTAGTGTAATGCGCACTAACCTATAAAAAGGAGGGTACTTAAAATTATAACGATCATACATTTGTTCTTTATACATACCATGATAGTTATAATTGGTAACTTGTTGAATGATATTATGGTTTGGATTATAGGTTTGTATTACCACTTGTCCTTTTTTATTACCTCTACCAGCCCTACCACTGATTTGCACCATCGTTTGAAAGGCGCGCTCAAAGGCTCTAAAGTCAGGATGGAACAAACTATTATCAGCATTTAAAATCCCTACTAAACTAACATTATCAAAGTCAAAGCCTCTAGCTAACATTTGAGTCCCTACTAAAATATCAATCTCCCTATTTTTAAAGTCGTCAATAAGTTTCTCAAAGCTGTATTTGAGTTTTGTGGTATCTTGATCCATTCTAGCAATTCTATGTTCTGGAAACATGGCCTGTAATTCTTGCTGAACTTGCTCGGTACCAAAACCTTTGCTATTTAAATCTAAAGAGTGGCATTTTTGACAAAATTTAGGCATCATTATAGAGAACCCGCAATAATGGCAACGCAATTCATTGGAATATTTATGATAGGTTAGACTCACATCACAATGATCACACCCAGGAACATGCCCACAAGTCATGCATTCCACAACTGGGGAAAATCCCCTGCGATTTTGATAAATAATCACTTGTTCCTTTAAAGCTAAAGCTTCTTGAATCTGTTGAATTAGATATTTTGAGAAGTGTCCAACCATTTGACGCTTCTTATAATTTTCTTTTAAATCAATAAGTACTATCTCCGGTAGTAGTATATTATTATACCTTCTATCTAAAGTCACTAAACCATACTTACCTTGATCCGCATTATAATAAGATTCCAAACTCGGGGTAGCCGAACCCAACAAAACCTTAGCTTTATGCTGGGAAGCTAAAACTACCGCACAATCTCTTCCATTATAGCGTGGAGCAACTTCTTGCTGCTTATAACTTACTTCTTGCTCTTCATCTACTACAACTAATTGTAAGTCCTTAAATGGCAAAAACACTGCCAATCGTGTTCCTATAATAATTCTAGCTTTTTCAGAACCTTGCAATACTTGTTTGTAAACCTCTAAGCGCTCGTTTGCAGAATACTTAGAGTTAAAAACAGCTACTTGATTACCAAAATACCGAACTAGTCTAGTTACCAATTGGGTAGTCAATCCAATATCTGGGACTAAATAAAGTATTTGTCCATTTGGATTTTCTCTTAAAAAATTTTCTATTAGCCGGATGTAGACTTCCGTTTTACCAGATGCAGTAACACCATGTAATAGAACAACCATCTTTTTGGAGTAATATGCTATAATTTGATCTAAAGCTCTTTCTTGGTATGTACTTAATACTATTTTATCTTGGGTAGCCTCTTCAAAAACAACACGGTCTTGTGCCTTAAAAACCTCAGCTACAACACCCTTTGTAATAAGGGCTTTTAAAATAGAGGCCGAACATCCTGAACGCTCTAGAAGCTCAGAGGCTAATACAGGTAGAGCTCCATTATTTTCTAAATACAAAAGGTATTCTATTAATTGGGTTTGCTTAGCACTAAGCTTTAAAGAACTAATACACTCCTGTCGGATAGAGTCCTTTTGCAAATCCCCGGCCCAGGTTATAAAGCGCCCAATCTTTGGTTTATATTTATCTACTATTTCTTCTTGTAAAAAAACAACTTCTTTTTGCATTAAACTATGCAAAATCGGAAATACTTTCTTTGTATTTAATATTCCAATAATATCTTTTAACTTCAAAATAGATTGACTTTGAAGAGCCTCATAAATTAAGAACTCATTATCTGATAACTCCTCCACTTGGATAACACACTTGGGGTTAAATTGTATCAAAGTTTCACTCTCTAAGAGCAATTTACTTGGCATACACCCCTTATACACCTCTCCTAGGCTACACATGTAGTATTCACTTACCCATTTCCAAAGTTCAATTTGCTTTTCACTTACAATTGGTTCAACATCTAATATTTCAAAAATCTCTTTAGCTTGATAACTTTCTGGGACTCTTTGGTGCTTATCAATGACCAATCCTGTATATACTTTTGATCTTCCAAATGGGACTGCTACACGCATACCAACTTGCAGGAATTCATATTCATCTGTACTTACTAAATAAGTAAAAGTCGAATTTAAAGACAAAGGAATGATAACTTCCACAAAATAATACATGACACTTGTTTTATGGTTACAAAGATAACACGACTTTATACTAAAGCCTACTATAAAAAAAATGGTGCCTTTTTATAAACACCACTTTTTTTATTCTACACGCTGCCAAGATTGGGTGCGTCCCAAAAGAGATATTCCTACGTATCCCCTAACATTGAGTTTGTTTGCGGACTCCAATTTAATGGAGCATTTGTATACCTTACCTGTTTCTGGATCTAAAATAGTACCTCCAGAAAGATCGTTATTTTTCTTCTGCATATTGTTGATAAAAACTAAACCAAGAATCGGCTTATCTTTATTCTCACCTTCACAATTCTCACATAAAGGATTATCCCTACTTGGATCTAAAAGTTGGACTATTTTACCATAATATTTACCTGATTTTTCGTAAATTTCTACGATAGACTTTTCCTTACCTGTGGCATCGTCTATTGTTTTCCATTTCCCAGTGATTTCTTGGGCTTGTGCACTCAAAAAACTTACCAAAAACAAAGAGATAACTAAAAGAATTTTTCTCATACTAATCTATATTAAATTAACACTCCTTATCAAATATAACTCTTTTTACTCTTCAATTTACTTATTGTTGCATTTAATTCAAAACCTAATAGCAATATCATACAGTTTATCCATAGATAAAACATAACTACTAGTAAAGTACCAATAGATCCATACAATTCATTATATCGAGCAAATCGCAATACATATACTCCAAAAAAATACGAGGTTAAAATATACAACACAGTGGTAAAAATAGAACCTATAGAAACAAAGGGGATGCTTTTTGTTTGTTTGGCTCCAAATTTATACAAAGTAGAAGTAGTTAAAAATACAATCAATAGTAGATAAAGATTTCTTGCCCAAAGAATAAGGCTACTATCTAAATGAAAGGTATACATAATAACTTCTAAAACAACATAAACAGCTACAGAAAAAATAAGTGCAAACGAGAGCCCTATAGATAACACAAGAGCCATTAGATATTGCCGGATAAAATTTCTAGAAATAGTTATATGATAAGAAGATTCAAAACCTCCTAAAATAGCAAAAACACCATTACTCATTAAGAAAATGGATAAAAAAAACCCCGAAGAAAGTAGTGATTTATAACTGTTATTCATAATATCACTTAGAATAGATTCTACTGCTCCATAGGTATTAGGAGGTAATGAATTTTTTATAAATTCCAAAAAATCAATTTGAAAATTTTCTAAGGGTATGTATGGAATAAGGTTTAAAATAAATAAGGCAAAGGGAAACAGTGCCATAAAAAAACTAAAAGCAATTGAACCTGCTCTATAAGAAAAAGCACCCTTTACTATTCCCATTATATAGAGATCTAAAAGATCGTATAAAGAGTATCCCTGTAAAAAAGAAAATTTCACTCTCTTTAAAAAACATACGATCTTATCTATTACGGGAATCTGGTAGAATTTGCCTCTCATATTTGTAAAATGAATATAATGCTGTTATGCTAATCACTGCTACTGCAATGTTTAGCCAATACATAGAATAATGCAAAGCAATTCCATATCTTAAAACTTGACTTATAGCCTGCTATGATATAAGAAATAGCTCATTTAAAACATTAAACAAGCTACCCTTTATTATAACACGGCCTTTAAACTTAAATCTAAGTTACTTATAGAATGGGTAAGCGCCCCACTAGAAACAAAGTCTACCCCGCACAGTGCATATTCTCTTACTGTAGTATGATCAATATTACCAGAAGACTCACTTTGGCATTGACCATTGATTAAAGCGACAGCCTGTTTAGTCATCTTGTAGTCAAAATTATCTAACAAAATTCTATAGACATTAGAACAAGCTAGTATTTGTTCAACCTCATCTAGATTACGCGCTTCGACAATAATCTTAAGATCTTTGTTGGTCTTTTGTAAGTAATCGTTGGTCTTTTGAATTGCTTGAGCAATTCCTCCTGCAAAATCAATATGATTATCTTTTAGCATAATCATATCGTATAAAGCAAATCTATGATTTACACCTCCTGCAATTTTAACAGCCCATTTCTCCAAAGCACGAATCCCTGGAGTAGTTTTACGTGTATCTAGAATCTTAGTACCTGTTCCTTCTAAAAGATCTACAAACTCTTTGGTTTTAGTAGCAATAGCACTCATTCTTTGCATTGAATTTAGCATAAAGCGCTCAGCTTTTAAAATAGATTGAGAATTACCACTAATATATCCAATAATATCCCCTACTTCAATTGGCTGACCATCTTGTATTAGAATCTCCAATTCTAGACTAGGATCTACTTTATTTAATATCATTCTAGCAAATTCAATTCCAGCTAAAACCCCAGACTCTTTTACCAGTATTTTAGCCTTACCTGTTGCATTGGCTGGAATACAAGCCAATGAACTATGGTCTCCATCCCCAATATCTTCCCTCAGAGCATTGGTTATGATAATATCTAACTCCTTTAAAAATTGTTCTTGTGAAATCATAAAATAAATATTGCGATGCTAAAATAAGAAATCTTTATCTACTTCTAATCTTATTTAACATCGCAAAATATATTCTAAAACAGTTTTACCCCTAACTAATTGTAATACCTAATAAGGCATAAAATTCTTTAAGTATAGCGGGATGTCCTGGCCAAGCTGGAGAAGTTACCAAATTAGCATCTACTACTGCTTTATCTGCCCCTACCTCAACATACTGTCCACCAGCTAAAGTAATATCCGGTCCGATAGTAGGATAGGCAGTTAATTTTCTATCTTTTAAAACATTTGCAACGGTTAGTACTTGAATGCCATGGCAAATAGCAGCAACAGGTAAATCCTGTAGGAAAAAATACCTTACATGCTCAATCACATCTTGGTTTAGACGAATATATTCAGGAGCTCTACCTCCGCAAATGTATAATCCTTGGTAATCCGTTACAGTAACTTCACTGAATGTTTTATTTAAAACAAAATTATGCCCCTTAAACTCTGCATAAGTTTGGTATCCTACAAAATCATGTACAGCAGTTGCAATAACATCCCCACTTTTCTTACCAGGAGCAACAACATCTACTTCTACTCCTATAGATAATAAAGCTTGATAAGGTACCATCACCTCATAATCTTCCACAAAATCTCCTGCTAACATTAATACTTTCTTTGCCATAATTACAAAATTTTAAAAATTACAAGCTCTAAAATACAATTTTAAACAATGCCAATTAAAAGTATTAAGACTTTTTTTTTACAATATGTTAAAATTTAGCATATCTTTACTATAAAAATCAATAGAAATGAAAAAAATATCCTTAGTACTTTTTACAGCATTAATTCTTTTTGGCTGTACAATTAAAGTCCCACCACCACAACATATAGTCGTGGAAGATCTTTATTCGTTAGACATTCCAGTTGCATTAGCACCTATGCATGATTTGTATCCAGGAGCGGACCTAGAATACGGTAATACCTTTACAGAGGTCTACCTAGTAACTAAACATCTCTTAGAACAAAACAATACAAACAAAGACTTTCAGACTTATGTAGAAGATGCTTTAAAAATATACCAAAACAAACCAGAGTACACTATTGCAAAACAAGAAAACTTAAATATAAATGGCTTACCTGCAAAAATGTACTATTTGGAAATGAAGTTAAATCAAATGCCGATGTTCATGATTCAAACTTTAATCCAAGGGAAAAAAGCAAATTATGAACTTATATCTTGGACAACACAAAGGGAAAAAGTATATGATACTTTAGAGCTTAAAAATATTATTGAAACTTTTAAAGAAATAGAATAAATAGTTCCCAAATAGAACTTATTCAAGAACTAATAAAAAACGATGCTTTTAGGATAGTTTCTTACATAGCCTTGTAATTTATTAACCTACATTAAGAAAGACCTCCATTTCATGGATTTTCTTGTATATTCGGATATAGAATCGTAAATTTGATAAAAATAAATTAGCATTTCAGATATGAAAAAAATCGTATTATCTTTAGCTATTGCAGCTACTTTGACTCTTGCTTCATGTGGAAACAAGAATGCAGACACAGCAACTACTACAACAGAGCAAGAAGTTGCAAAAGAACAAGGTGTTAAATATGTTGTGGATACACAAAACAGTTTCACTACTTGGAAAGTTGGACATACAGGTGGTATCGATCCAAGATGGGGGAAACTTTCTTTAAGCCAAGGAGAGGTTTCTATTGACCAAAATGGTTTAACTGCAGGAAACTACATTTTAGACATGAATACTATCACAGTTAACCCTGCATCGGTTGGTGATGATGAGAAAAAAGTTTCTGACTTAACTAATCACTTAAAGAGTGCTGATTTCTTTGATGTGGCTCAATATCCTACAGTAACTTTCCAAATTACTAAGGTTGAAGATTTAGATCCAGCTACAGAAAGCAAAATAGAAGGAGCAAACAAATCTGTAAGTGGAAACTTAACTATCTTAGGAAAGACGGTAAATACAACTTTCCCTGCAAAAATTACTATCACAGAGGAAAATGCTACTTTAGAAGCTAACTTTATCGCTAATCGTACAGACTGGGGGCTTAAATTTGGAACTAAAGACGAAAAAGGATTCGACATCAATCCAGCAGATTGGGGAATTAGTAAAGATATGGAAATTGGAGTTTTCTTAATCGCGAACAAACAAAAATAATCTATTTTTATAGACTATTATATAACTTGCAGGCTATCTTATCTATCACAGATAAGATAGCCTGATTTTTTTTACCTGATTTTGTGCAGTCTAATTAATTCAAAATTTGTATTTTTGAGAAAATTTAAAAAATAGAAGAAGATTTATTATAATGGTTAAAAATTTTGACATAGTGATAGTAGGTGCAGGTCCAATTGGTATTGCATGCGCACTAGAAGCAAAAAAAAGGGGCCTTTCCTATATTGTATTGGAAAAGGGCTGCTTGGTTAATTCATTATATAATTATCCAGTTAACATGCAATTCTTCTCTTCTTCTGAACTATTAGAATTAGATAACATTCCCTTTGTAAGTATTCAAAACAAACCTAGAAGAAATGAAGCTTTAGAGTACTACAGACGCGTATGTACCAATAGTGACTTAAATATTCAACTTTTCACTCAAGTTACCGATATTAAGAAGAACTCTTCTGGTGATTTTGAAATAGAGACTTCTAAAGGAAAGTATTTTTCCATCAATGTTATCATTGCTACTGGTTTCTATGATTTTCCAAATCTACTTCATATCCCTGGTGAAAACCTAGAGAAGGTTTCTCATTACTACAAAGATCCACATTTTTATGCTTCAACTAATGTTGTAGTTATAGGGGCTAGTAACTCCTCTGTCGATGCTGCTTTAGAATGCTATAGAAAAGGCGCTAATGTAACGATGATTATTCGCGATGAAAAAATCAGCGATACAGTAAAATATTGGGTTAAACCAGATATAGAAAATAGAATAGCTGAAAATAGCATTACCGCATACTTCAATAGTAACTTAACAAACATAACTCCTGAGCACGTTAGCTTTGAACAAAATGGAGAGTCTAAAACAATTGCTAATGATTTTGTTTTAGCCTTAACAGGATATCATCCAAATTATGAATTTCTAAGAAAGGTAGGTATTCGAATAAAAGATCAAGCAACAAAGGAACCGATGTATAATTATGACACCATGGAAACCAACATAGATAATTTATATCTAGCAGGTGTAGTATGTGGTGGTATAAATACCCATAAGTTATTTATTGAAAATTCTAGAATACACGCAAAACAAATTCTCTCCCATATTATCGAAGAGCATCGATATCGTAGTTAGTTAATCCTGGCATTGATCACAAATGCCCCTAGCTATTATTTCTAATTCGTCTAAACTAAAGTTTTTTGGCAATTCGATTTTTGGAATGGAAATACTAGGTAAACAAATTATCGCATTACAATCTCTACATTGAAAGTGTACATGTGTATCTTGGTGATTAATTTCATTACAAGCATCTTTGCATAATGCATATTGTGTTACATTATTAGAAGTGATACTATGAATTAGTCCTTTAGCTTCGAAGGTTTTTATCGTCCTGTAGATGGTAACCCTATCCGATTGCTCAAAACTATTCTCAATATCATTTAAAGTAACAGCTGTACTTTGTTTTTTTAAAAACTTAAGTACTAATAAACGCATAGCTGTTGGATTGATGTTTTTATTTTTTAATTCTAGTTCTAAAGTTAGCAAAGTCAATTATTTTATATCTTATTGTAGATAATAAGATAAGGGAATATATTGAATTTTCAAAGTACAAAACAATGCGATATCTAATCAAAGATTCTTTTTTTATTACAAAATAACAAATCGAGTTGATAATTGAGAAAAATAAAAATATATTTATGTTTTTTTACAATTATCCTCAAATAAAACATCATAAAAGTGAATAGCAAACTAATCGGAAGTATTCTTATAATAGCTGGAACTGCCATAGGCGGGGGCATGCTAGCAATGCCCATTATATCCTCAGGAGTTGGCTTTAGTGGAATAACCCTAGTAATGGTTTTAATTTGGATAGCAATGTGTTATACGTCTTTATTATTGGTAGAATGTTACAAAGAGCATTCCCACACAGATGGATTAAGTACGATGACCCATAGATACCTTGGATCGATAGGCTCTATTGTTACGGGAATCTCAATGCTAACCCTTATGTATGCTCTAGTTAGTGCTTACATAGCTGGAGGAAGTGATATTTTACAGCTAAATCTAAAGAATTGGTTAAATATTGCCTTGACCCCTTGGCAAACAGCCATTGTATTTACCATTATCTTCGGAGGTATCGTAGCCTTAGGTGCCAAAGTAGTAGATGTAGCAACAAAATGGATTTTTGTAGTAAAATTGGTCTTCCTATTTATCATAATAATAACCATGCTTGGCTATATAAAAGTAGATAATTTACTTGCCTCACCTATAGAGCAAAAACTTTTTTACTCCTCTATTCCCATTATATTTACCTCTTTTGGTTTCCACATCGTTGTACCGAGTATGGTAAAATACCTTAACGGAGATCAGAAATTACTAAAGAAAGCTTTCTTTTATGGAAGTCTTTTACCCTTAGTTGTATATATATTTTGGCAAATGTCCATTTTAGGAAGTATTGCACCTTCTACTTTATACAGCATTATTCAAAACAACAAAGGATTAGAGGGAATGATTCTAGCAGTAAGTAGTATCTCAGAATCCACTTGGATGCAAATTCCTATAAATGTTTTTACAGCAGCAGCTATTTTAACTTCTTTATTAGGAGTAGCGCTAGCACTCTTTGATTATATTAAAGACCTATCTAAAAAAACTTCCTTTAAAGAAAATCGCTTCATTTTATTTTTAATTACTTTCCTGCCACCTTTATTATTTGCTTTATACTATCCTAAAGGATTTATATTAGCTTTAAGCTACGCAGCAATTTCTGTAGTAATCACTTCTTTATTTATACCTGTTTTCATGTATATACAAGTAAAGAAAACAAGACATGAAAAAGTCACCTTTTTTCAAAAATTTGCCTTCCTACTAATAATCACATTTGGAGTTTCCATTTTGGTAATTCAAACTTTAATGACTCTTGGAAAACTTCCAATTTTAGAATAAAAGAAATAACACCCAACTTTAAATACAAAAATAAAAATGCAAAGATTCATAGGAAGTATCCTAATTGTAGCAGGAACAACTATTGGAGCAGGAATGCTAGCTATGCCAATTATATCCGCAAGCGTAGGCTTTGGCTTTATGACATTAATCCTATTTACTATATGGTTTGCAATGTGCTACACCTCTATCCTACTAGTAAACGTATATAAATATAACTCTCACGAAGATGGGTTAAATACCCTTACCTATAAGTATCTTGGAAATGGAGGAGCTATTATTACAGCTTTAAGTATGTTAAGTTTAATGTATGCCTTAGTTAGTGCCTATATAACAGGAGGAGGAGAAATTGTAAAAACTAATCTAGAGAACATTTTCAACATAACTCTTTCCCCGGAGGTAGCAGCAGTAATATTTGCAATTATTTTTGGAGGCATTATCCTTTTTGGGACTAGAGTTGTAGATATAAGTACTAAAATTGTTTTCTCTGTAAAACTACTTTTCTTATGTATTGTAATAGGTTTACTATTGCCGAAAATTCAAGGCGCGAACTTAGAATACATTCCTAGTAGCACGCTGCCTATCATAGCTACTATTCCCGTAATCTTTACCTCTTTTGGTTTTTATGTTGTAATTCCAAGCTTAGTTAAATACCTTCATGGAGACACTAAAAAACTAAAGTGGGTTTTTATCATCGGAAGTAGTATTCCTTTAGTTTTATATATCATTTGGGAACTAACTATTCTAGGAACAATTGAAAACGAAAAATTCACAGAAATACTTAAACAAAATTCCGGTCTAGAAGGATTACTGAGTGCTATTAGAAATGTATATGACTCTAATGTAATTCGCATAGCCTTTAATATATTTGCGGCGGCAGCTATTCTAACCTCGTTTTGGGGGGTAGCCTTAGCCTTAAATGATTTTATCAAAGATTTAGGGAAAAAGAAAACCTATATTACCAATAATTTTTCTGCATTAGCTCTAACGTTTGCTCCACCGATTATCTTTGCATTATTCTATCCAGATGGCTTTATTATGGCCTTGGGATATGCATCTATATCTTTGGTAGTTCTTGCTTTGATTATGCCAATGCTTATGCTTATAAAAGCCCAAAAACAAAACGGAATTAAATCTGGCTTGTTGCAAAAGCTAGCTTTCACCTTTCTTTGGATATTAGCTATTGCAATTGTAGTAATACAACTACTACTTTCTGCAAAATGGATATAACATCATAAAAAAGCCGACTCTATTTTAGGAGTCGGCTTTTTTTATAAATATACCTTTTCTGGTGTTATTTCTTCTCTAATAAATAACAGATAACATATTCTGCAGAACGCAAACCAAATAAAGCTGGCATCCAGCTATTTGTACCAAAGAAAGATTTTTTAAAGTTCTTTCCATCTGTCATCTTCAAACTACTTTGATCAGGCTGTTCTGTACTAAAAACCGCTTTCACCCCAGAACTAATTCCTTCTTTTTTCAAGCGTTTTCTAATCTGTTTTGCCAAGGGACATACATCTGTTTTAGAAATATCTTTCACAGTAATCTTGCTAGAAACCATCTTTCCTCCTGCACCCATATTACTAATCACCTTTACCTTGTTTCTCTTAGCAGCCAAAATCAAATTCACCTTGGGAGTAACACTATCTATACAGTCTAGTACATAATCATAATCTGGAGTTACAATCTCAAAAGCGCGTTCAGGAGAAATAAACTCTTCTACACAAGTTAAGTTTAATTGTGGGTTGATATCCATCAATCTAGCTGCTACAACACTTACCTTAGACAAGCCAATAGTGGAATGCAAAGCAGGTAATTGTCTATTAATATTGGTAATATCTACGGTATCTCCATCAATAATGGTCATATTTCCTATTCCTGCACGTACTAAAAACTCTGCTGCAAAAGATCCTACTCCACCTAAACCTACTACTAATATCTTTGCATTTTTTAATCGTTCTAAGCCCTGTTCTTTAAAAAGTAGTTCAGCGCGTTCTTGCCAAATTGCCATGTGTTCGAAATTAAATTAGCTCTATGCTATTATTATATTATATTTTTAAATACTCTTTTAAAGTTCTTCTCTATTGTTACTTCTATATCTGCATGTAAGCAAATAGCTTTATTGTAAACCTGATCGATACTATATTCCTTATTATCGTCTGTTTCTAAAAAGACATAATCTTTGTCTATAGCTTGAAATACTTTTGCTACAGATTCTTGCTGTATTATAGCGCATCCAAAACTCAAATAAAAACCACTTTTCTGTAAACTTAAAGCAAGTTCTTTCGACTTTCTAAAACCATGAATTATTAAAGGAACGGTAATATTATATTCCTTTTTTAATCTAATAATGGTATCATAATGAGAGACAAGGTGTAAAATAACTGCTTTGTTATAACGCTGTGCAAGCTGTAATTGCTTGATCAAAACCTGTTCTTGTAAAACTAAATCCACTGAACTATACTTATCTAGCCCACACTCTCCAATAGCTAAAAAACCCTCAGAAGAAATATTCTGCTGTAAAATAAGCAATTCTTCCTCTATAGTTTGCTCCTTGATATACCAAGGATGTATACCAATAGAATAGTATCTGACTTGTTTATCTAACTCCAGAGGATATTGATTGAAAATAGCTATCTCATTTTGTATCTTACTCTTACTATGAGTGTGTATATTTATACGCATAGGCAAAAATAAAAAAAGAGTTGCCAAATTGACAACTCTTTAATAAAATATTATAGTTAATAGACTATTTTAAAGCTTTTAAACTATGTTCAATTGTGGCGATCTTCCCTTGGGCATCGGCCGCTTTTTTACGTTCATTATCTACAACTGCAGCAGGAGCACCACTTACAAATTTTTCGTTTGATAATTTACCTTGTACAGAGCGTAAAAACCCTTGTAGGTATTTTAACTCTTCTTCTAATTTTTCAATCTCTTGTTCCACATCTACACTTCCTGTAATTGGAATAAAATATTCATTAGAAGCAACACGGTAAGATAAAGCACCACTCACTTGTTCAGTAATATATTCAATGCTACTAACATTTCCTACTTTTTCAATAACAGGGTCAAATCTATCTGATACACCTAAAGTGTTTAAAACCTTTAACTCTATTGTTTCTTTAAAAGAGATATTCTTATCTTTTCTAATAGTACGAATTCCTGCTATTACTTCTTGAGTGAATTCAAACTCTTTTATTAACTTCTCATCAAAGCTTTGCATAGTAGGCCATTGAGACACTACTAAAGCCTCCTGAGCAGAACGTTCTGCAATATGCTGCCAAATCTCTTCCGATAAGAATGGCATAAAAGGATGAAGTAATTTTAAATTCTCTTCTAATAATTCAATTGCTGCTGCATAAGTCTTCTGGTCGATTGGTTGTTGGTAACCTGGTTTAATCAACTCTAAGAACCAAGAACAAAAATCATCCCATACTAGCTTATACGTAGTCATTAAGGCATCTGAAATTCTATATTTTTGGAAGTGATCTTCAATTTCTACTAAAGACTTTTGCAGTTTAGCACGGTACCACTCGATTGCAACTTTATTACAAGAAGGCTGAGCGATATCATTACTTACTTCCCATCCTTTAATCAAACGGAAGGCATTCCATACTTTATTAGTAAAGGCTTTACCTTGATTACATAACTCTTCATCAAAAAGAATATCGTTACCAGCTGAAGCAGAAAGTAATAACCCTACTCTTACTCCATCTGCACCGAATTTTTCAATTAAACCTAGAGCATCTGGTGAATTCCCTAAAGACTTAGACATTTTTCTTCTTTGCTTGTCTCTAACGATTCCAGTGAAGTAAACATTATTAAATGGTTTTTGACCAGTATACTCAATTCCAGCCATAATCATTCTAGCAACCCAGAAGAAAATAATATCTGGACCAGTTACTAAATCATTCGTTGGATAATAGTATTTAAATTCCTCATTATCTGGATCACTAACTCCGTTAAATACAGCCATTGGCCATAACCAAGAAGAGAACCAAGTATCTAACGCATCTTGATCTTGCGTTAATCCTTCTATAGTTAAATTAGCATTTCCTGACTTAACTTTTGCTAATTCTAAAGCTTCCTCAATAGTTTGTGCAACTACAAAATCTTCTTTTCCTTCTCCAAAATAATAGGCAGGTATTTGATGTCCCCACCATAATTGACGTGAAATATTCCAATCGCGAATATTTTCCAACCAACTTCTATATGTATTATTATATCTACTTGGATATAATTTAACTTCATTATCTACTAAAACTGCATCTAAAGCAGGTTTAGCTAATTCTTCCATTTTAAGGAACCACTGATCTGATAAACGAGGTTCAATAACAGCTTTAGTACGCTCTGAAGTACCAACATTATTGATATAATCCTCTACTTTATGCATTAAAGATAATTCTTGTAACTCTTTTGAAATTTCCTCACGAACTACAAAGCGATCTTTTCCTTTATAATGTAAACCATAATCATTTAAAGTAGCGTCTTCATTAAAAATATCGATAATTTCTAAATCATGACGGTCTCCTAACTCCTTATCATTTACATCGTGCGCAGGTGTAACTTTTAAACAACCTGTACCAAATTCCATATCCACATAAGAATCGAAAATAATTGGAATAACGCGATTACAAATTGGAACAATTACCTTTTTACCTTTCAAATGTGCATAACGCTCATCCTCTGGATTAATACAAATAGCAGTATCTCCTAAAATAGTTTCTGGTCTTGTAGTAGCAACAACTAAAAATTCCTCTGATTCTTCAATTTGGTATTTTACGTGGTATAACTTACCTTGTCTCTCTTCATAAATTACCTCTTCATCAGATAAAGTAGTTTTGGCCTCTGGGTCCCAGTTTACCATTCTGTATCCACGGTAAATAAGTCCTTTATTGTATAAGTCAACAAAGCTCTTAATTACTTGTTCTGACATTTGAGGGTCTAAGGTAAATTTGGTACGCTCCCAGTCACAAGAACATCCAAGTTTTTTTAATTGCTCTAAAATAACTCCACCGTATTCCTCTGTCCAATCCCATGCATGAGCTAAGAACTCCTCACGAGTTAAATCGTTTTTATTGATTCCTTGCTCTTTTAATTTTGCCACAACTTTCGCTTCTGTTGCAATAGAGGCGTGATCCGTACCAGGTACCCAACATGCATTAAGCCCCTTTAAACGCGCACGACGAATTAAAACATCTTGAATAGTATTATTCAACATATGTCCCATATGTAAAACTCCAGTCACGTTAGGTGGAGGAATTACAATAGTATAAGGTTCTCTTTGGTCCACAGTGGAATGAAAATAGTTATTTTCAAGCCAATATTGGTACCACTTTTTCTCTACCTGTTTGGCATCAAATTGTGCTGGAATACTCATTATGATTATTTTTTACTTGTTTTAAAATTTGGGAAAAGCACAAACACTTTACTTTTTTAAGGAAGATAAAATACTTTTCTTAAAATTTCTGTATATTTGTGTAGTGCAAAAATAGATATTACTAGGTAATAATAAAAAAAATAGACTAAAAATGAATAAAAAGGAGTACTTCTTTTGTTTTCATTTGGAATAATTTGTCTTTGTTTAACTTCAAAATAGATATAAAATGAAAAAAATAGTTGCCCTAATGGTATTAGTCTTGACAACTACACTATCTTTTGCTCAACAAGGAGCAAAAATTGAATTCGAAGCTGCTAACAATACTATAGACTATGGCACTGTAGTACAAGGAAAGGATAACGGTCTTAGAACCTTTGACTTCACTAACACAGGAGATGAACCTCTTATAATTATGAATGTTCGCTCTTCATGTGGATGTACAGTTCCTTCTAAGCCTACGGAACCTATTTTACCAGGTCAAAAAGGAAAAATAGACGTAAAATATAATATGGCCCT
Organism: Myroides sp. LJL115; assembly: GCF_054871665.1. Lineage (NCBI taxonomy): Bacteria > Pseudomonadati > Bacteroidota > Flavobacteriia > Flavobacteriales > Flavobacteriaceae > Myroides > Myroides sp. LJL115. The sequence continues at coordinate 59,254 of NZ_JBTXLS010000014.1, forward strand.
AGGTAGAATTAGCAGAACAATTATTGTAGAAAGTAATGCTGTTAACTATACTAATGGTGTTGTGCCTTTAAGAATTAAAGGAGAAGTTGTAAAACAATAACTTCTTAGAAAACTAAAATAAAAAAAGCTTATGATAACTCGAGGGCACTGAAAAAGTCCCTTTTTAAAATAGAAGCTTAAAGTAAAGAGGTAAACTATTAAAAGCAATCGCTTTTATAGTTTACCTCTTTCTGTTTATATTTACCTGTTTTTTAAAATTCACAGG
>NZ_JBTXLS010000015.1:0-59266 GCF_054871665.1 Myroides sp. LJL115
GCTATACTTCTATACATGACATCTACTTAAAAGTATCGTAAAGTTAAGAACCGCCTTGGTACGGATCCGTATGCCAGGTGGTGTGAGAGGTCGGCTGAAGAAATAATCTTCAGCCTCCTACTCGATTATTTATAAATTAGCTGGTTTATTTCCAGCGTGTTTCCAACGCTTATGTGTCCAAAAATACAACTCAGGTCTGTTTCGGATTTGCTTTTCTACCTCTTGGAAAAAACGTCTAGATAATTCGTAATTAGGAATACTTGAGACATCTTCTGCTTCTTTGGTCAAAGGAATAAAAGTACACTGGTAATATCCTCTTTTTTCTTGATTTACTTCTAAGTAATAAGGTACCATACCAAACTTCTTACATAGTGCTTCTCCTCCTGTGAAAATAGGAACTTCAATACCCATAAACTCTTGCCAACAGTTGGATTTTCCAATCATTGGAGATTGGTCACTAATAAAGGCATATAAACCTTTATTACCCTCTACTTCATTTTTTCTAATTACTCGTATAGTTTCTCTCATTTCTACTACTTTAGAACCAAAACGAGTTCTAATTCGAGCTATTAATCGATCAAAATAAGGATTGTTTATTTGCTTGTAAACTGCAAAACCTTGCAGATCTATAACACTATTCAAAATAGTAAGCCATTCCCAGTTTGCATAATGGGCGCAAAATAAGGTAACACTCTTTCCTTGTTGTTCAACTTGGTGAATTTCTTCTAGATTAGTAAAGGTATATCTTTTTGACATTTGCTTTTTTGAGATGCTCATTGGCTTGATAGTCTCTAAGAATATATCACAAAGGTGTCTGAAAAATTTCTTTTCTATTTGCTTTACTCTTTCCAAGGAAAGTTCGGGCATAGTCATTTGTATATTTTTTCTAACCGTTTTTTTACGGTATCCTATAACATAATATATAAGGATATAAAGACAATCCGATACAAAGTAAAATAAAGGGAAAGGTAATATAGAAATTAGCCACAATATTGGATAAGCAATTAGATAAGTTAAATATTTCATACTAGAGATTTTGTGCAAATATAGGCCTTGGAGTTTATTTTAAATAATTTTTAAAACGAATAGTTAGAAACATTGCTTAATTTTGAAAAAAAAACATGGATGATATTTCTTTTTTAGTTCTGTTAATTATGGGAATCAGCGCTTTAGTTACCTATAAGGGCTTACAGGATTATTCTTTCTTTTCTAAATATTGCTTCGATATGTCTGCTTTAAGACAAGGACAATATTACCGTATGATTACATCGGGATTTTTACATGTAGATTGGATGCACTTTTTATTCAATATGATTACGCTGTATTTTTTCGCAGATATTGTACTAATGCAAGTGGGCCCTGCTTATTTTGCCTTAATTTATATGGCAAGTATGGTCTTAGGAAACTTAATAACCTATCAAATCTATTACAATACCTTAAACTATAGGGCAGTAGGAGCTTCTGGGGCTGTAATGGGGGTTTTGTACGCCTCTATTATGATGTTTCCAGATATGACCATAGGGGTGTTTTTTATTATTCCAATGCCTAGTTATTTATTTGCTATTTTGTATTTGTTTTATTCGGTTTATGGTATGAAAAACAAAGGGGACAGCATAGGGCATTCTGCTCATATTGGGGGTGCTTTGGGTGGTTTGATTTTAATTATTGCGAAGTTTCCATTTTTATTAACCCAACAATTATGGCTAGTAGGCTTGATGATTTTACCAATTGCAATCTTAATGTATTTATATAAAGCAAGAAAAATATAGCTTCACTTCAGTTAGGTTGTCTTTTTTACTTTTGCCTACTAAGCTTCTAATTCTTTTTTATACAGAGGACTAATTGTATTTTAATAGTGTTTTAACATAAGGGTTGGGATTATTTAAATATCTTTAGAATAAATAAAATTATTACTATGAAAAAATGGAGTTTACTTTTCTTGGCTTTTATCAGCCTAACTACAACGGCTATGATGGCCCAAAATACTTCTACTATGCCAGTTAGTAGTGTTTCAGTTTCAGGAAGTGGTAAAGTATCAATTGTCCCAGATCAAGTGGTTCTTACTCTTGGAGTTATCAGTGAGGATGCAGATGCAAGTGTAGCTAAGACTCAAAATGATAAAGCTATTGCTAAAGTATTATTGTTTTTAAAATCGTTGAATATTCCAGTAAAAGATTACCAAACTAGAATGGTAGATTTGAATAGAAATCAAAACTATCAAACTAAAGAAATTACTTATGTTGCTTCTCAAGATATCGTAATTACTTTAAATGATATTAAACAATATGAGCCTCTTATTTTAGGAGCAATGAATCAAGGAGTTAATAGTATTTCTAATGTGACTTTCAAAACATCTAAGGCAAGTGAATTAGAAAGACAAGCAAGAGTATTAGCAGTGAAGGATGCCCAAACAAAAGCAAGCGATTACGCTAATGCACTTGGACAAAAACTAGGTAAAGCATTACAATTGCAAGAAGGAGGTAGTGATTATCGCCCTGCTCCAAGGTTGTATGCTATGAAAATGCAGAGTGCAGATGCTGTGGATCAAACCTTAGCTATTGGTGAGATAGAAATAAGTAGTTCTATTTCCGTGAGTTTTGAATTAAAATAAATAGGTTAACTATTTAAAATAAAAAACAGGATAATAAAAATACCCCAAGTAGTCTACTTTGGGGTATTTTATTATACTTTTATTTTTTAGATTAGATTACTTTACATAGTCAAACTCTAGAGAAACAGGTGTTTTTTGTGCTATTCTCTGTGCTTGTAAAGCGCGTAATTCTACTCTTTTTATCTTACCACTTATTGTTTTTGGTAGTTCCTCAACAAATTCAATTTTTCGAGGCATTTTATATGGTGCTAATAAAGATCTTGTGAAGTCAAAAAGCTCTTTGGCGAGTTCTTTACTAGGTGTATACTCTTTGTTTAAGATTACAAAAGCTTTCACCTCATATCCTTTTACAGGATGTGGACTAGCTACCACTGCAGATTCTACTACACTTGGGTGTTCTAAAAGAACACTTTCCACCTCAAAAGGGCCAATTCTATAATCCGATGCTTTAATTACATCATCATCTCTACCGATAAACCAAATGTATCCATCCGCATCTTTATAGGCCTTATCTCCAGTAAAGTAAACATTGTTTTTAAATACTTCTGCTTGTTTTTGCTTATCGTACATATATTCTTTAAATATACCATTGAGCTGTTTTGTATCTGTTCTTACACAAATGTTTCCTTCGTGATCTGCTGGTAATTCCTTTCCTTCATCATCTGCAATAATAATATCATATAAGAAGGTAGGTTTTCCCATAGAACCATATTTCACTGTTGCTCCTGGGTAATTAGCTACCATACAAGAACTCTCAGTTTGTCCAAAGCCATCTCTAACCAAAAGGCCAGTAGCATCTTTCCACTCTTCAATAATTTCTGGATTTAAAGGTTCTCCTGCTGCAACACATTGTCTTAGGCTAAACTTGAATTTTGATAAGTCCTCTTGTATAAAGAAGCGCAGCACTGTTGGTGGAGCACATAAAGTAGTTACTTTGTGTTTTTCAATTAAACTTAAGGTTGTTTTAGCATCAAATCGATTAGTGGTATGGAAGGCAAAAATAGTGGCTCCTACATTCCATGGTGCAAATAAACTGCTCCAAGCAAATTTACCCCATCCAGGTTGAGAGATATTATAATGAATATCGTCTTTAGTTACTCCAATCCATGCCGAAGTAGTTAAGTGTCCTAAAGGTTGGCTTAAATGAGTATGGCATACAATCTTTGGCATTCCTGTAGTTCCAGAGGTAAAGAATAAAAATAGTACATCATCTGGTTTGGTATCTGCTGCTTTTGCGTGATCTTCTTCATTGTCAATTTCACTTAAGCTATACCAACCCTCTCTTTGCCCATCTACAATGATTTTTACTGGAATCTCTATTCCTGCTTGGGCTTGAGCTTGATCAATTTTCTCCACATTATCGGAATCTGCTAAAATAACTTTTGGTTGAATTTTTTCAAAGCGATAGGCAAGGTCTTGCACCCCTAAAATACTAGCAGCAGGGGATAGTCTATAACCGGCTTTAATACAAGCTAGGTGGGTAACCCAATTTATACGTTGTAGCATCATTTGGGTTAATACAACATCTTGTTGCTTAATGCCTTTTGAACGTAAAAAGTTAATTAATTTATTATAACGCTTATATAGCGTTAAAAAAGAATAATGATGAGTCGTTTCTCCATCTGTCCATAAAAGGGCTGTTTTTTCTGGTGACTCCTTTACATGAATGTCTTCAAATACTTCTGTTACCCAGTTAAAATACTCTGGTTTTACAATTTTCAGATCATGTAGAGCCTGATAATTTTCTTGTTTCAGTAATTCACCGATGTTTTTATATAAATCTTTCATTTAGTTGGTTTTTGGTTTTAGAAATATACATAAAACAAAACATAGATAAAAAAACAAAAGCCTTTACTTGTTAATATTTAACAATTAAAGGCAGTGTGTTGATTTAAATAAAGTATCAATATTGTAATATATTAGAAGATAATATAATTAATTACATATTTTTATCTTTACTTTTTTAATAAAAACATATTTGAAGGTGTTTATTAAGGGTGAAATATAAAAAAATGTAAAAAATATAAATTCTGCTTTATTTAGCCCTTTACTTTACCTTAGCCAGGTCAATTACTTTGTTAATTCCTGTAAAAAGAGCTAAAAGGGGATGTAGATTTTTTGTAATAGTTCTTGATATTCCTTATCACATTGACTATCTAGAGTAATTCCACCGCCGCTTTTGTAATAAAACTGCTCTTTATCCTGTTGTATAAAACGAATCATTACACCACTATCTAAACTCTCTCCATTAAAAATGCCACATACCCCGGTATAAAACCCTCTATCGTATTGCTCTACATCTTGTATGATTTCTTGGGTTTTTTGTTTTGGTGACCCTGTAATAGATCCAGCTGGTAGAAGGGCATTGAAAATATCCCCAATGTTTTGTTGCCAATTTTCTTGTAACTGTGTGCTTATTTTTGAACTCATCTGTAAAATTGGCCCTTTTGAAGTGGAAATCGGATCTAAATATGCAAAGCGTTCTACTTTAGTGTTTTGCCCAACAATACTTAAGTCATTTCGAATTAAATCCACAATAGTATAATGTTCTGCTTTCTCTTTAGGGTCGTTTAAAAGGATTCCTTTGGCATTTTCAATAGTAGCATCTATGGTGCCTTTCATTGGAAAACACTCCATGATATTTTTGTGTATTTGTATAAAGGTCTCTGGTGAAAAACAAGTGAAATTCTCTTTTAGATAGACTCTATATCTAGCCTTTGTTTGAGAATATACATCAAGTAAACTTCCCTTTAAGTCAATAGAGGTTTGAATAGTTAAATTAGTTAAGTAACTATTACCTAGTTTTAGCTGGTCTTGTATTTTATCAAATTTTTCCTTGTAGCTTTCAAAGGACAAAGGATATGCTTTTAAAGAGGGAGTAAGTGCAGACTTAGTTACCTTTTTATTGGTAACTCCTTGGAAATCGAATAAAATTTCATCTGCATTAACTTCATCTAAGGGAAGTACAATATTGTTTTGTCCCTTATAATCCAAAATAAAAATAAAAGGTATTCTTGCCTTTCCAAGTTCATTCATTTTGTGGATAGTTGTATCTTTGATGCTCATTACAGATTTTGAATTTAGAGTTCAAAAATACAAAAATACTTTATGAGCAAAGCAAAGCAAATTGTTATAATCGACAATCAAGATTCTTTTACCTATAATTTACATCAAATTTTTGTGCAACATCCCCTTTGTCAAGTAAAGGTACTTTCAAGTAAGGGATTAAAGGTAGAAGATCTACAGGATTTTGATCAAATTGTTTTATCTCCAGGGCCTGATGTACCAACAGCTTATCCTATTTTGTTTGATGTTATTGGGCGTTATAAAAAAGACAAGCCTATTTTGGGAGTTTGCCTAGGACATCAGTGTATTGCGCAATACTTTGGAGCCGATTTACGGAATTTAGCTCATCCCTTACATGGACAAAGAATCGAACTATCTTATATAGACCAAGAGAATATTTTATTCCAAGACATTCAAAAGCCATGTTACGTAGGACTTTATCACTCTTGGGCAGTAAGTAAAGAGAATTTACCCCATGCATTATCCATTACTGCTTTAAGTGAGCAAGGGGTTATTATGGGCTTAGCCCATAAAGAGTACAATATTTGTGGTATTCAATTTCACCCAGAATCTTATATGAGTAATCAAGGTGTAGAGATGATTCACAATTGGATAGAACAATAATGAAAAAACACGACACTTGAGAACTACTTTAGAGAAAGATCCCCTAAAAGAAGTTTTATAGGCTAGTTAAATTTCTTAACTTAGTGGGTATTACTAAATGTATTAGGGTTATTATCCGTGAAAAAAATATTTAGTTAACTAATTTGGTTTATCCTTTTTCATATCTAAAAACAACGTATAAATGAAAGTTGAAGTAATACAAGATCCCAAGATACGCAAGTATTTACCATGGTTAGGAGCATTGGCTATTTTTATGCAAGCCTTAGATGGAACTATTCTAAATACAGGTTTACCTTCTATTGCTAAGAGTTTGGGAGAATCACCTTTACAGATGCAAAGTATTATTGTATCCTACACTTTAACAGTGGCGTTGCTTATTCCCCTTAGTGGTTGGTTAGCCGATAGGTATGGAACAAAACGAGTTTTTATTACAGCTGTGGTTCTCTTTAGTCTTGGTTCCTTGTTTTGTAGTTTCTCTCAGACCCTAAATCAATTAATACTCTCGAGAATTATTCAAGCTGTAGGAGGGTCAATGATGGTGCCAGTGGCCCGGTTAACCCTTATATATGCTTATCCCAAAGATCAACTCTTAGGGGTAATTAACTTTATCACTATCCCAGCTTTAATTGGTCCTATGTTAGGTCCAACAGCGGGAGGTTTTTTGGTAGAGAAATTATCCTGGCATTGGATCTTCTTAATTAATGTGCCTGTTGGTATTATAGCTGTTATAGTGGCCAACAAAATAATTCCAAATTACACTAATAACGTAAAGAAATTTGACCTGTTCGGTTGGATTTTAGTAAGCGCAGCCTTAACTAGTATAACCTTATTAATTGAAAGATGGAATTCCAATTATATGTCAGGATCCACCATAGCTTTGTTATTATGTGTTAGTATTATTGCCATTGTAGCATATGTATATCACGCTAAGAAGTCTTCTAGTCCACTTATACAACTGAGTTTATTTAAGATAGATACCTTAAGGGTGGGCTTAATAGGTAATTTAATAACCCGTTTCGGTATAGGAGGGATGCCTTTTATGATTCCTTTACTTTTGCAAATAGGTTTTGGTTATTCCCCTTTTTATGCTGGACTAATGATGATTCCCCAGGCTTTATCTAATTTGGTATGTAGAAATTTTGTGGTACCAATTGTAAAGAAATATGGGTATCGTACTACTTTAATTACCAATACAATTTTGGTGGGCGTTCTAATTAGTTTATTCTTTTTTATAGACGCTTCCACTCCATATTGGGTGATTATTCTTTTAATGATTGGAAATGGAGGTTTTAATGCCATTCAGTTTACTTCTATGAATACAATATCATTAGCAGATTTGGATAATGAGACCTCAAGTGATGGTAATAGTCTTTTATCGGTAACCCAGCAATTAGCAATTAGTTTAGGGATTTCATTAGCGGCAATGTTTTTACTTGTTTTTCAACAAAGTGCTATTGGACATGGAGACCAAAATATTGCTGTATTTAGATATACATTCTTAGTAATGGGAGTAATGACTATTTTATCTAGTGGCATTTTCTTTCGTTTAAAAAGCAATGCAGGGGCAAGTATGTCTGGGAAAGACTTATAAGTTTGACCGCGCCATGGTCTAATATAGATATTTGGCGTATAGGAACTTTAGTATACATTACCTATAGGGTGTTTAGCTATTTGCTAGACACCCTAATTATTTATATTCTGTTTTAAAATACAAAAATGTAGCTAACAGAATTGCTGTAAATTCCTGTTTTCTAGTTATAGGATGTCTTCTTTGGATAGGTGGGCACCCTAGGTCTTGTTTTATTTTAGTAAATACCAAAAAATATCTTAACAAATTTGCTTCTTTTTAGAACTTTAACTCTACTATTGAAAATCATATAGTATACTTTATTGTATTGTCTTTTAGGTAGATATGGCTTTTTGTGGAAGAAATTAAGCTATTCTAGAAGTTTAAACTCTATTTAGAATTGTTATTTTTAATTAATTTATTTAACAAAACAACATTTATAATACTTTATGTTATCAAAAATTAATAAATTTAACTTATTAAATTTGATAAAAATATACTAATAAGTGCTGTTTTATTAGTTTTTAGCGTTACTAAGAAAATAAAAAATGTTAAAATCACCCTAGTTGAAACAGAATTAATAAGGCTGAAAAGCGAGTATTTATATTTTAAACCATGTACAGATGAACACACTAACACGCAAGCTAATAATGGCTGCTACCGGATTATTCTTGGTGTTTTTCCTACTAATACACTTTTTAGGAAATACCCAGTTGTTTTTAGAACCTGAACAAGCAAGAGAGAGCTTTAATGCTTATTCTGCTTTTTTATCTGGAAACCCTTTAATTAAAGTGGTTTCTTACGTTCTATATTTATCCATTATTTTTCATGCTATTTACGCTTTAATAATTACCATGAAAAATAAGAAAAGCGGAGGGAATTACAAGAAGGACGAAAGACAAAAAGCTAGTAAATGGGCTAGTAGAAATATGGGAGTACTAGGTACTATTGTATTGATATTTATTGTTCTGCATTTTCAAAATTTTTGGTACCAATATAAATTTGGTCAAGTAGGCTTAGATGCCAATGGGCATAAAGACTTATATGAAGTAGTTATTACTGCTTTTTCCCAAGGTTGGTTAGTTGTTGTTTATGTTGTTGCTATGGTAGCCTTGTGTTATCACTTAATACATGGTATTAATAGTGGTATTCGAACACTAGGACTTTTTAATCCAAAATTTGTTCGATGGACAAAAGCGTTTGCTTTAGTTTATTCCATAGTTATTTGCTTAGGCTTTGCCTTAATGCCTGTTTATATTTATTTCACCCAAAATTAGTTGATGCAATGAAGTTAGATCCAAAAATTCCAGTAGGACCACTAGAAGATAAATGGTCCAATTATAAAAAAACCGCTCGTTTGGTAAATCCAGCTAACCGTAAAAAGCTAGATGTAATTGTTGTAGGAACTGGCCTAGCGGGTAGTTCCCTAGCAGCTTCTTTAGGTGAAATGGGTTATAATGTAAAATCTTTTTGTTTTCAAGACTCTGCCCGTCGTGCGCACTCTGTAGCTGCACAAGGAGGGGTTAATGCGGCAAAGAATTATAAAAACGATGGGGATAGTGTATATCGTATGTTCGTCGATACTTTAAAAGGAGGGGACTTTAGATCACGTGAGGCAAGTGTGTACCGCTTAGCAGAATGTTCGGTGAACTTAATTGACCAAGCAGTAGCTCAAGGAGTACCTTTTGGTAGAGAGTATGGAGGATATTTAAATAATCGATCTTTTGGTGGGGTACAAGTGAGTCGTACCTTTTACGCAAGGGGACAAACCGGACAACAATTACTTTTAGGAAGCTACCAGGCTTTAATGAGACAAGTAGAGAAAAAGACTGTTAAAATGTATACTTGCCATGAGATGTTAGATTTAGTGGTAGTAGATGGAAAGGCAAAGGGTATTATTGTTAGAAACCTTGAAACAGGAGAAATTGAAAAACACGCAGCCAATGCAGTTGTTTTAGCCACTGGTGGATTCGGTAAAATATATTACTTATCTACTTTAGCTATGGGATGTAACGGATCTGCAATTTGGAGAGCCCATAAAAAAGGAGCTTATTTTGCAAGTCCTAGTTGGACACAGATCCACCCAACTTCTTTACCTCAAAGTGGGGATTACCAATCTAAATTAACCCTAATGAGTGAATCGTTGAGAAATGACGGACGTATTTGGGTGCCTTTAGATGCAAATGATACGAGAAAAGCAAATGATATACCAGAGAATGAAAGAGACTATTACTTAGAGAGACGTTATCCAGCTTTTGGTAACCTAGCTCCTAGGGATATTTCCTCTCGTGCAGCTAAAGAAAGAATTGACGCAGGTCATGGAGTAGGGGCTTTAAAAAATGCGGTATACTTAGACTTCTCTAAAGCTATTAAAGAACAAGGTAAGGATAAGATTAAAGAAAAGTATGGTAACCTTTTTACCATGTATCAAAAAATTACGGATATAGATGCTTATAAAGAGCCTATGATGATTTCTCCAGCAGCTCACTTTTCTATGGGCGGTTTATGGGTAGATTATGAATTGCAAACCACTATACCAGGACTTTTTGCCCTTGGTGAGGCTAATTTTGCTGATCATGGTGCCAATAGACTTGGTGCTAACTCTTTGCTTCAAGCATGTGTAGATGGTTATTTTATTGCTCCTTACACTATTGCTAATTATTTAGCTGAAGATTTAAAGACTGAAAAAGTAACGGTGGATAATCCAGCTTTTGAAATTTCATTGAAGCAAACCCAGGAAAAATTAGATCATTTATTACAAATTAATGGAACTAAGACAGTGGATTATTTCCATAAAAAACTTGGGAAGTTATTGTATGACTACTGCGGATTAGCACGTAATAAAGAAGGTCTTGAATATGCCATTGAAGAGATTAAAAAGTTAAAAGAAGAGTTTTATAAAGATGTAAAAGTACCCGGTAGTACCTTAGGTATGAATAGTGAATTAGAGAAAGCTGGCCGAGTAGCAGATTACCTTGAAATAGGAGTATTAATGTGTTATGATGCTTTAACTAGAGAGGAGTCTTGTGGCGCTCATTTCAGAGAGGAATACCAAACCCCGGATGGAGAAGCGATGAGAAATGATAAGGACTTCCAGTTTATCTCTGCTTGGGAATGGCCAGGAGAACAAGCTCAAACTCCTATTTTAAACAAGGAGGAGTTAAAATTTGAATTCGTACAACCAACTATCCGTAGTTATAAATAATTGAGATTATGAAGTTGCATTTAAAAGTTTGGAGACAAGACAATCGCAATACACCAGGTAAATTAGTAGACTATACTTTAGACAATGTTAATACACATATGTCCTTTTTAGAGATGTTAGATACTTTAAATGATCAGTTAATTTTACAGGATCAAGCACCGGTTGAGTTTGATCACGATTGTAGAGAAGGAATCTGTGGGCAATGTGGTGTTGTTATTAACGGTCAAGCCCATGGTCCATTAAAAAATACTACTACATGTCAATTGCATATGAGAGAGTTTAAAGATGGAGAAACTATATTAATTGAGCCTTTTAGAGCGGAAGGATTCCCAATCAAAAAAGACTTAAAAGTAGACAGATCCGCTTTTGATAGAATTATTTCCTCTGGAGGATATGTATCGGTAAATACCGGACAAGCTCCTGAGGCAAATAGCATCCCAGTTTCTCACCAAACGGCAGAGGCAGCATTTGATTCCGCAGCTTGTATTGGATGTGGAGCTTGTGTGGCTACATGTAAGAATGGTAGTGCTGCATTATTTACCTCTGCTAAGATTACCCAAATGGCAATCTTACCTCAAGGTAAAGAAGAAAGAGATAATAGAGCTTTGAAGATGATTCATCAAATGGATCTAGAGGATTTTGGACACTGTTCTAATACAGAAGCATGTGAGGTGAAATGTCCACAGGGCATCTCTGTATTGAATATTGCGAGAATGAATTACGAATACAATCGAACCAACTTTTTTAAGTTTAAAAAGTAAGTTATGAAAATCATCAACAAAAAATTCTTCCAGGGAGTTGTAGTAGTAAGTGCTTTTTTGTTTAGTGCTTACGGCTACAGTAAAGATAAAATTATTGAAAACGATACCATTAAGATTTTCGAAGATGTGGTTGTTTTAAATGACCCGGAGCAAAAATATCCCAAATTTAAGGTTGGAGGGGTCTTTCAAGCAAGATTCTTAGACAATACAAAAAAAGGAGTGGACATTGATGGATTACAACACTCAAGTGGTGATGTAGTGAGTAATTCCTTTGATATTAAACGTATGCGCGTTTCTTTAAATGCGCGATTATCAGAGAATTTAGAGGTGGTAGCTTTAGCTAACTTTGCAGATTTTAAGAATGACACCAAGACAAAAGTATTGGAAAATGCTTATGCAAAGTATACCGTAAATCGTTATTTACAATTTACGGTAGGGCAGTTTAGACCACTTTTTGGATTAGAAGATACTTATTCTGTGGATATTGTAAAGAGTATTGATTACTCGAACTCCTACTATATGTTCGGTTCCAATGGTTGGCAAAGTTTCCAAATAGGAGCTGCTGTATCAGGTAGTGTGGATTTAGGTAAAGTTCCCCTTAGTTATGGTATTTCTGTAACTAACGGAAATGGAAAAAACACCACCGATAATGACAATGGGAAGAATTACTCTACTCGATTATTATTTCTTTTAGACAAGAAATTAAACTTTAGTGTTGGAGCAAGTGGTGGTTTAGGAGAGACTCATAAAGAGAGTATTTACGCCGCTGGTGTGGAGGCTAGTATTACGGTACCAATTGCAGATCGTTGGAGTGTAGAGATTCAAAGTGAAGCTAAACAAGGTACCAATCACAATATGTATTTTGCCACTGCGCCAGAGAATCGCTTAGGAAAGCTAGATGATTATATAATGAAGGGGTTTTATGTTCTTCCTAACTTTCGTTATGAGCTAGGGCATAAATACTTTCAGGCAATCGAATTTGCAATGCGCTACGAGTATTTAGATGCTAATTCTAAGTTGGATTCTAATCCAAGACAAACTTGGGTACCGATGCTTAGTTTAGAGTTCTTGAAGAATTACGGTGCTAGAATTCAAATAGGAATGCAAATCGATAATTATAAGAAAAATATCAAAGATACAAAGACCTATAATTCGAATCTTGCCTTTGTACAATTCCAATGCCGATTATAATCATAGAAACACAATGTCATGAAAGAAATCAATATACGTAATTTAGTAATTACTGCGATAATTGGAATATTATTGTGGTTTTGTCCTCAACCACAGGGAGTAAGCCCAGATGCATGGCATTTATTTGCCATCTTTGTTAGTACCATTATTGGTATTATCTTAAAGGCAGCTCCTATGGGTACTATGTGTATGTTAGCAGTTGCTTTAACCGCGTTTTTCCAATTATTAGCCCCTGGTAATCCAGGTAAGAGTATTGCTCTTAGTTTAAGAGGATTTGGTGATAAAGTAATTTGGCTTATTGGAATCTCTTTCTTTATTGCTAGAGGTTTTATTAAAACAGGTTTAGGTAATCGGATTGCTTATTTGTTTATTCGTGGTTTTGGAAAAAGCACTCTAGGACTTGCATATGGTTTAGGTTTAGCCGATTTAGTATTAGCTCCAGCTATTCCAAGTAACACTGCAAGAGGAGGAGGTATTATATATCCTATTATGAAGTCAATGGCTTTGAACTTTGGGTCAGATCCTTCCAAACCAGAAACCCATAGAAAGTTAGGCTCCTACCTCACGCTTAACTCTTATTATATGAATCTTATTACCTCATCTATGTTCTTAACAGGAACGGCTTCTAATCCAATGTGTCAGAAGTTTGCTGCGGATTTAGGGGTAAATATAAGTTGGATGAGTTGGGCTGCGGCAGGTTTTGTTCCTGGGATGGTTGCCTTTATTATAACGCCCATTGTTCTTTATAAAATATTTCCACCGGAACTTAAAAAAACCCAAGATGCTCCAAAATTGGCGGCAGAGAAATTAAAAGAAATGGGTAAATTAACTATCCAAGAAATTTTAATGCTAATTACCTTTGTTATCCTACTTTGCTTATGGATTACTGGAGATTTATTTAGTATTGATGCAACTACTACAGCTTTTATTGGTTTAACTATCCTTTTATTAACTTCTGTATTAACATGGGAGGATGTCAAAAGTGAGAAAAGTGCTTGGGATACTATCGTGTGGTTTGCTGTTCTAGTAATGATGGCTAGTTCATTAAATGAACTTGGTTTTATTGGATGGTTCAGCGAATTGGTACAATCGAAAATGGGTGGTATTGATTGGCATTATGCCTTCCCAATATTAGTTGGAGTGTATTTCTTTTCCCATTATTTCTTTGCAAGTGCAACAGCCCATGTGGCAGCAATGTATGCAGCTTTATTAGGAGTAGGGATTACCTTAGGTGTACCTCCTTTATTATTGGCATTAATGCTTGGATTTATGGGATCTATTTATGGAACTCTAACCCATTATGGACATGGGCCAGCACCGGTTTATTTCGGAAGTGGATATGTGGAACTAAAGGCATGGTGGTCTTATGGACTTATCATTGGAGTAATGCTTTTGGGAATTTACTTTATTGTAGGTACTTCATGGATGAGTTTAATTGGCGATTTTTAATTTTTTTACTTAAATTCGATCTCTAAATAGTATGATTACACCGGTTTGTTATACAACTAATCGGTGTTTTTTTTTGTAAATAGGTATGAGAAAAGAAAAGGTATGCGTTGTGTGGCTAGAGAGAAATTTGCGTTTACAGGATAATTATGCTTTGTTTGAAGCGGTTAAAACAGGCCATAAAGTAGTGTTTTTATATATTTTTGACCCCGAAATATTAGAGGAGTTTTCTTTGAAGGATGATAGAAGAATTAGTTACATCCATTATCACTTAACGCAGATAAACCAAACATTAAATGGTTTTGGAGCCAATATAATTGTTATGCATCAAAGTGTTTTTAAGAGCTTTGAAGATTTACAAAACCACTTTGATATTCAACAAGTTTTTGCTGTAAGAGATTATGAGCCAAAAAGAATAAAACGCAATGAAGTATTAAGGGGTTTTTTAAATAGTAAAGGTATTGGGATTCGTTTTTTATGCGATCGTATTTTAATAGAGGTAGACCAAATTGTAAAAAAGGATTCTACTGCCTATAAAGTATATGGCCACTATGCTAAAGCTTATAAAAAAGAGTTAGCTCATAGGCAAATTAAAAACTATAAAGTAGAATTATCCAGGGACTTGCTTTTAGTAGATTTCCCATGGGAGTTACCTAGTTTACAAGAGTTAGGGTTTATTGCTAGCCAGAGGGTTTTTGCTAAAATCACTTTGGAACCAGAAATTTTAAAAGAGTATGCTCAAAGTCGCGATATACCTGCTTTAGATGCAACTTCCCATATAGGTATTGCCTTGGTATATGGCACCCTAAGTATAAGAGAGTGTTTCTCCTATGCCTTAAAATATAGTTCTGTATGGTTAGATCAATTAATTTGGAGGGAGTTTTTTATTCAAATCCTTTATCATTTTCCTTTAGTAGAATTAAATTGTTTTAAAGACAAGTACCAAGGAATTGTTTGGCGTAATAATTTGGAGGAATTTGAACTTTGGTGCCAAGGAAAAACGGGGTATCCTTTAGTTGATGCAGGTATACGAGAACTACGTGCTACAGGGTTTATGCAAAATAGGGTCAGAATGGTGGTGGCTAGTTTTTTATGCAAACATTTATTAATTGACTATCGTTGGGGAGAGGCTTTTTTTGCTCAATATCTAATGGATTATGAGTTAGCTAGTAACAATGGGAATTGGCAGTGGTGTAGCTCAACTGGTTGTGACTCTGTACCTTATTTTAGAATATTTAACCCTACTTTACAAGCAAAACGGTTTGATCCAGATAATACTTATATAGAAAAATGGGTACCAGAGGCTTTCACTAAGGATTACTGTTTGCCAATAGTTGATCACCAAGAGGCTAGATTAAGGGCTATTCAATGCTATAAAAATGTTATAATACCTTAGTAATTGTTAAAATTTCAGTATCTTTATAGGGTGTTAACCAAAAAAAGTCTAGCAATGAGAAAAGGGGTAAAGAGTTTAGCAATGGTTGCTTTAACTGCAATAGCTCTTGGTACTTGGCAAGAATCAGATGCCTGTACTAGAGTAGTTTATAAAGGTCCAAAGAATACGAATATAACAGCTCGTTCTATGGATTGGAAGGATGATATCGTGCCAAATATGTGGGTATTTCCTCGTGGAATGCAAAGAAATGGAGTAGTAGGTAAGGCTTCTGCTCAGTGGACAGCTAAATATGGAAGTGTGGTAGTATCTGCCTTTGATATTGCCACTGCAGATGGAATGAATGAAAAAGGACTAGTTTCTAATATTTTATGGTTAGAAGAATCTATTTATCCTACTTATAATCCAAATGGAAACCAAAAGGGAATTTCCTTGGCTATTTGGGCGCAATATGTCTTAGATAATTATGCTACTGTTAAAGAAGCAGTAGAGGATTTGCAAGCTAATCCAGTAATTGTTGTAACAGATAATACCCCTGGAAGAGATTCATTGGCTACTGTTCACTTATCTATTTCAGATGCAAGTGGAGACAATGCTATTTTTGAATACATTGATGGAAAATTAGTGATTTACCATAGTCCAGACTATACGGTACTTACAAACTCACCTACTTATGATAAGCAATTAGCTGTTCGAGGTTATTGGGATTACTTACCAGGAAATAAAGTATTACCAGGAACGGGAAGATCAGAAGACCGTTTTGTTCGTGCAGACTATTATGCTACTGCAGTAGAACAAAGTGATAATGCTAAAATTGCCGTAGGTGCTGCTTTTAGTATTATTAGAAACTGTTCGGTACCTTATGGAGTTCACATTGATGGTCAACCTAACTTATCTTCCACTAAATGGAGAACAGTAGCAGACCAAAAGAACCTAGTGTATTATTATGAGGATCCACTTTCTTTAACGCCTATTTGGTTAGACTTTAATGAATTAGATTTTAGTGAAAAAGCTAAAGTTAAAAAAATAAATCTTGCTAATAGTCCTATGATTGCAGGTAATAGCAAAGATAAATTAATAACGGCTAAGCCTTTTGAATTCTTAGGAATCCAATAAAGAAGAACTAATATAAAAAAAAGCTGTAGAAAGATTTCTACAGCTTTTTTTATTATGTTTTATAAATGAGTTCATTAGGATTTAGAAAACTTAGTAGTATCAAAGTTTAATCCTTTAGCAATTCTCATTCCTAACTCTAAATCAGCTCTAAACCAGTGACATAATTGACGAGCGATGATCTCATCTCTTTTCTCACTGCCGATTCCACTCATTGCTCCAACAATGTTGTTTATTGTATTTGTCTTATCCTGTTCACTCATTAGGCGGTATAAATTACCTGGTTGAGTAAAGAAGTCATTATCATAGGTATTATCCACATTGAAGCGATCCGCTACTACATTGCTTCCTAAAGACATTGCAGGCTCAGCGTAGTTTGGATCTTCATAAAGATCATCAAAGCTATTTGGTGAATAGTTAGGTTTGCTTCCGCTATTACCATCTACACGCATATAACCATCTCTTTGGTAAGTGTTAACCATAAATGGGCAACGGTTTACTGGAATTTGCTCGTAGTTAGCACCTAAACGATATCTTTGGGCATCTGGATAGGCTAGAATTCTACCTTGTAACATTTTATCTGGAGAGAATCCAATTCCATCAATAATATGCGCAGGAGCAAAGGCTGCTTGCTCTACATCTTGGAAGTAGTTCTCTGGATTTCTATTTAATTCTAAAACTCCCACATCAATTAATGGAAAATCTTTATGTGGCCAAACTTTAGTAACATCGAAAGGATTAGTTGATGCTTTGCTAGCTTGTTCTAAAGTCATTACTTGGATTTTTAAATTCCATTTAGGGAAGTTACCTTCTTTAATGTTCTCATATAAATCACGTTGTGCAAAGTCCATATCTTTGGCTCTCATTTGCTCTGCCTCAGGACCTGTTAAGTTCTTGATTCCCTGTGCTGTTTTGAAGTGGAATTTCACATATACTACCTCATTGTCTTTATTGATCATTGAGAAAGTATGGCTACCATATCCATTCATATGTCTATATCCATAAGGAGTACCACGGTCACTCATAAGGATTAAAACTTGGTGTAAGCTCTCTGGAGTTAAAGACCAATAATCCCATACCATTGTTGGGTCTTTTAAGTTAGTTCCAGGGTTCCTTTTTTGAGTATGAATAAAATCCGGGAATTTTTTAGCATCTCTAACAAAGAATACAGGAGTATTGTTTCCAACAAGGTCCCAGTTTCCATCCTCTGTATAGAATTTCAATGCAAATCCGCGTGGATCTCTTTCTGAATCTGCTGATCCTTTTTCTCCTCCAACTGTTGAAAAGCGCAAAAATACATCTGTTTTTTTACCAACTTCACTGAAAAGTTTTGCTTTAGTATAAGCAGTTATATCATTTGTAACTGTAAATGTTCCAAATGCTCCTGAACCCTTAGCATGTACAATTCTCTCTGGAATTCTTTCTCTATTAAAATGAGCAAGTTTTTCATGAAGTAAGTAATCCTCTAATAAAACAGGACCTCTTTCTCCAGCTGTTAATGAAGTTTCATGGTCATTGTAGGGTCTTCCCGAAGCAGTAGTCAATCTTTGGTTTTTCATCTTATAAATTGTTTTTGATAGTTATTGCTATACTTACAAACTTAGCCCTTTTTTACCTACGTTATTCTTAAACAGATAATTATCTATTTATAATACTATAAGGTAAACTTATTACTTAAAGCCATTGCTTTGTATAAATAAGCTAAATGGCCTCTTACACCAAGGCTATAAGCTTAAAGATACAATAAATTTATAATTGAAAGGAGGTTTTTATGGCCTTGGCTCTAGACTTAAAAGTATTTTAGTAACTATTTCGTTAAAGTACCGATTTTGTAATCAAATTAAGGATATAGTGGCTGTAAAATACTTAACTTGTAGCTTATATATAGGAAAGGAACTTTTCTAACTATCTAGAGAAATAGATATATAATTTAATGCTATTTTTTAGTACAACAGCAATTTTAGTAATCTGGTAGTAAAGTAATAATTTGAAACTAATGAAAAAACAAAGCAAAGGAAATAAGTGTTTACTATTTTTATGGCTCTTTAGCTTAATTAGTGTAAGTGGTTTTAGCCAAGAAAAGCAGAGCTTCGCCCAGAAATTAGGGCAATTAATGGAGCTAGTAACCAGCCAAGAGGTGGATACCCTGAAGGTGGAGTCCCTTTTAACTACTTTAGTGGATCCTAATGGTAACCCTATGGAAATGGCAAAGATGGACTATAGTATTTACCCCAAGTTTGCAGGAGAGAAGCTGTACTATATCCCATATAAGCAAAAAAGTCAGGATCGCTTTTCTATAGAGCGTTTAACTAATGGTAAAGATGTGCTATATTCCATAGAGTTTTATTTAGATTCCAATTATACATTAAAGGATGCTAAGGTAAGTTACAAGCAAGAGGATTACTTTTATAATTGTAATTTACAACAGTTTCAAGACTTATGTACCCAAGCAATGACTTATTCTCGAGGCGTTGCTAATTTAGAAGATACTACTGTGCTTAGTTGCGTGTATATTAATCCAAAAAGCAAAAAACGATTAATGTACTGGGTGGTTCTTCAAAATCCTATTGGAGATAAGGAATCCAATGGCATTGTTCAAATTAAAATTCAAGATGCAAGATTATGGCAAAAGTAATCTATAAGGTTCCTACGTTAATATTGGATTTCTTAGTTCGATTGTTAGCTCTTTTATGTCTTTTACAACTCTTTGGTTTGCTCAATTATTCTATCATGCATTATATTATTATTGATAATATATTCCAGGGAGTATCTTATTCGACAAGAGAATTAGAACAGTTTCAAAGAGTGGGAAGTATACTAAAACAGATAGGATTTATTATTTATATAGGTTTTATTATTACTTTTTTGGCATGGTTCTTTTTAGCATATAAGAAGCTCTCTGTTATCAATCCATCTATGAAAGTACCTGTTTACTGGAGTGTACTATTGTGGTTTGTTCCATTGATGAATCTAATTTTTCCCTTAGCACTTGTCAAGAGATTATTCTTAGGTTTACAAACCTTCCACCATATAAAGTATGATAGATATTATAAGAGGTTTTCTACAAGGATAATAAACCTGTGGTGGTTATGCGTTTTACTATTTGTTAGTTTGGAATTTCTTACGATTTTATTCTACAAGAACCTTATATCTATTAATATATCTAATATTGTGATTTGTAAATACTTAATAGGATTTGTTGGGATGTTTCTTTGGTATATTATCCTAGGGGATTTTATAGAGTTATCTAAGAAGATATATAACAATAAAGCCATGTTGTTTAATGGTAAATCAGGTATATTTAAAAATCCATTCTAAGTTATTCTGTTTTTTTTTAAAAACGGGCGTTGTTATAAAATTTATATAGATATTTGCCCTACATTTTTTAAAAAGAATTAAAATGAATTGGATATTACTTATTTTAGGTGGTCTATTTGAAGTAGGGTTTACATTTTGTCTTGGTAAAGCTAAAGAAGCCCAGGGAAATGAAGCCGTTGCCTGGTATATTGGTTTTGCTATTGCACTTGTAGGAAGTATGGCTTTACTAATCAAGGCTACACAAACTTTACCTTTAGGAACTGCTTACGCAGTATGGACAGGGATAGGTGCTGTTGGAACGGTTATAATGGGCATTATCTTCTTTAAAGATCCTGCATCTTTTTGGAGATTGTTCTTTATCTTCACACTTATTGGATCTATCGTAGGATTAAAATTCGTATCTAACTAAAAAATATTTTTAGTTCAATCTACATAAAAAAAGCTGTGACAACAGCTTTTTTTTGTTGTAATATCAAGGAAATAGTTTGTGTTTACTAGTAATTAACTGGCCTTATTTTTATCTTTGTTTGCTTTGGAACTTGGCCTTTGTTATAGCTGTATACTTCCATAGTTACTAACACTCAAAAAAACACTTATGCAACAAAATAGTATCATCTCTATACAAAGCTTGGTTTCTTATGGTTATGTAGGAAATAGTATTGCAAGCTTTGCTATTCGCTTACATGGTATAGAGGTTGTTATTTTACCAACTGTACTGCTTTCTACACACGCAGAAGATAATGTCTATTATGGGGAGGTAATTACTCCGGAATTGTTTTCTCTACTTATTAAAGGGGTGAAAGAAATTAATCTGTGCCAAAAGAGTAAATACTTAATAACAGGTTATATAAATACAAAGGAATTAATAGATATTAGTAGCTCGTTTATAAAATACTATAAACAAGTGAACCCTACAGCCCTCTATGTATATGATCCAGTTTTTGGAGATACTAGGGCTAATGGATTATATATTGAAGAAGATGTAGCCCATTATTCTTTAGATCATCTATTGGAATTAGCAGATATTATTACTCCTAATCATTTCGAGGTAGAATTTATTTTACAGAGAAAGATTTCTACGCAGAAAGATTTACAACAGAGCGTTATATCGCATAGATTATTAAAGGATAAGACAATTGTACTTACTGGCGCGGTACTAGAGGATACACCTGAGGATACTTTGGAGGTCATTGTAGTTAGACAAGGTGAGATACATCGATTTAAAACTTCTTTTGTGCATTTACAGGCAGTGGGTACAGGAGATTTATTTGCCTCTGTTTTTACAAGTCAACTACATCAGGGAAAAGATATACTACAAGCCACTGAAAAAGCGGTAAGTTTTGTGACTCAAGTATTGTTAAATGTGCAGAAAAACAATGAGTTACAGCTTAGTTCAAAGGCTATTATGCAATCTCTTAGTTTTCTAGATTAGAACAAATACTTTATTATAATCCGTAAAAATCCACCCTATGGTTTGTTTTTGACAAATTATAGGGTGGATTTTTTTGTTTTAAGTGAACTTGTTTCCCATAAATGCTAGTAGACCCTATTGTAAATAGGCTAGATTTTGGATGGTAAAAGGTATAGAAAACTTAATTCAAGAGGTGTGATGGTGTTAATTAGTGTTTTAATCTAGTAGGGTATCTAAAGACGCCCTTTACAAGCCTTGTAGTATAATGCTCTAGTTTTTTAAAAGGTATGGTATTGGTTTTTAAAGGGTTAGGTAGAGGTATTAGGAGAGTATAGAAATACATGTAACTAGTTGAGTATTAGGTTTTTTAGTGGTTTTAATTTGCAATTTTACAATGTTGGCCTTTTTACTTGAAAAAGATCCAAGGTAAATCTAACTATCAAATTATTAAACCTATGAAATCAAAAAAAATCGTATGGGCATTATTATGCCTTGTTTTTCCTTTGTTGGGAAAAGCTCAAGTTGCAATTGGAACCAATCACCCTAATGCCTCTGCGGAGTTAATCTTAGAGTCCAATTCAAGAGGTTTTATTATGCCTCGAATAGCATTACATTCTTTGCAAGATACCCATAGTATAAAAGCTGGTAATATAGAAAGTCTTATTCTTTATAATACCACTTCTAATTCTGAGTTAAGTCCAGGATATTACTATTGGGCTTATGGTAAATGGAACAGAATTGCCCTTATTGAGGATATTCCTCTGATTGTAATTCAGGAATTAGAAAAAGTATTCACTAATACTGTCATTAAAGAGTTTCTATTGGAATTAATAGAAAAAACCAGTGGAAATGTATGGTTTAAAGACAATACGCTGTATTATAAAGATGAGCAGGATATAGAAAGGGAAATCAAATTGGAACAAGACTTAACTATTTTGTCCTATGATTCAGTTACAGGAGTGTTAGCCTTTTTGGATGAAAATAAAAATACTACTACACTAGATTTAAAACAAGTAGTAGAGGGATTTCAAGGAGTTTCCCTTTTAAAAGTAGATTATAAACAGGGGTTATTGCATTTTGAGGATCAAAATAACCAGGCTTCCACCATTGATTTAAAGCGCATTGTTTGGGATAATCAGAAAAAAACCTCTTTGGAAAATATGCAAAATGGGATATATACCTTTACTAATGAAGACTCTGAGACTACAACCATAGATGTTATATCGGATATTCAACGAGCTTTAGAGGATAAGAAGCCTATTTCTTTAGATAATGCTTTAAATAGCAAAATAGCTGAGCAACAAAGTCTTACTTCTTTACAACTTGATACTGTCAATAATATCTTACTATATAAAGACGAGCATAATAAAGTAAATAATGTAGATTTAAAGCCACTCTTAAAGGGAAGTTACGATGCTATTATCTTAGATACCATCACTTCCAAGCATGTTAAAATAAGCCAAAGGCTTGAAGATAACACCAAATATTACAGCCTTAATGTACCAATAGCCACCAAGCAAAGCCAAGGAGTTATTAAGCCTGGTGCGGGATTACAAATTGACCAAGAAGGAATTTTAGAGGTCGATTCCCAAGAGATTTCCTTAGAGGATCTCTCAGGTATACTAAGTTTAGATCAATTGGTAAAAGGAAACAAAGGACAGGTTTTATCGGTAAATAACGATGGAGATATAGCATGGCTAAATCAAAGCATAGACATAGAGAATTCTTTGGATTTAGAGGGAAATAAATTAGTTTCAAATGTACAAGGCACCAAAGCAAGTGTGGATCTAACTAGTAAGATAACCACAGATATGCTAAGGAATTTTGCAGTAACACGATTTAAGATAAGTAGTGATATTGCAGGGCCTGGCTTGATTAAAAACCCAAATACGGGGGTATTGGAAGTAGATTTTAAAGAAATTAAAGATAATCTAACTTATGGAAATATTAGTACAAATAGCCTTACTATTTTAGGAGATAGTGATGCTCTATTAGGAGATTTAGAGATAAACATTAAACACGGCTTAGCGAATCAGATACTAGTTACCAATAATTTTGGGAGCGGAGTAGAGTGGAGAGATAGTTCAAAATTATTATCCGACTTTAAAAATGAAATATCTTTTATTGATAATATCCTAAAAACTAAAGTCAATGAAGTAGAAGCTTGGGTTAATTTGACCAATAAAATCTCTAACAGCATGCTTAGAGATGAGTCAGTTTCTGTCCATAAATTAGACTTAGATTTTGTTGGGGAAGGTTTAAAGGTTAATTTCGAATCTAATAGTCTTGAAGTAGATATAAATAGAATAAGTGAGCACATTAAAAGGGGAGATATTCAATCAAAGACCTTAGAAGTTAAAAGGTCTAGTCAAGAAAATCCCAAGGATGTTCTCTTAGAAATTAAACCTGGAAAAGCTAATCAAGTTTTGATTACAAGTGCTGACGAAAGCGGGGTAGAATGGGTGAATGCTAATACCTTAATTTGCAAAGATACCTTTGCACAAACTACCCGTTTTACTCCAGGAACTACTGCTTTAAATAACCAGAGATTTAGTAGTGACTCAAAAAGTAGTAATAGCTTACAATGCAATGCAATTTTTATTTATCAGTATTCTTTTTCTGTTCTTCCAACCCAGCAAATCCAAGAAATTAATCTCTATAGCCTTTACCAAGAATCTTTTGGAACTCCTCTTATTCAAAGCAATACCCAGAGTACTGTGCAAGAGCTCAAAGCCTCCGAGATAGATTATTTTGTAACTAAAATGGATCAGGATTACTTGGAAGTTGTTTCACTCTCTAAAGAGGGAGTCTTGAGTTTTAAAGCAAAGGATAGTGCAAAGAAAAGTAGTGTAAGTTCCTTGAATTTAGTATTTCGTTTAAAATAATCCTTTCATTGTTTCATGTATTAATCCGGATTTTTATGATACAGATATATTCTCATAAATATATTCTTAGTCTATTTATGCTTCTATATACTTCATTGTCTATAGCGTATAATTGGCAAGAACAAGTTTCCCCTGCTTTGACTATAAATGGTTATTTGAGCATTGGGGCCCAAGGAGTGCTAAGCACTAGTTATAAGTTTGTTGGCTTGTCTGATGCACAAGTTTCTAGCAAAGGGGTCACCTATTTTTTTGATGATTTTCACAATGACGGTTTTTTTGAGAGCAATAGCGATAAGTCGCATAGTGTGTTTGAAAATATAAGGGAAGAATCTAAAATTATTTCTGGAGAGTCGATCTCTAAGTTTAACGATATTACCTGGAACTCTTTTGGAGATAGTGATGGCTTTACCCTTAAAAGTAACTTAGATGTTTATGGACAAATGGACTTTGTCCAAGGCATTATTTTTATGGATGAGGTTCAAAAAACTACCGACCATAGAACTTTAGGTGCAATTGCTGTAAATAATAAAAGTACTGCCTCAGGAGCAAATGATTTAAGTTATGTACAAGGAAGCATAGAGAAACATGGAAAGCATTCCTATACATTTCCAATTGGCGATAATAATTTATATCGCCCCCTTGTTATTGCTGCTGTAGACTGTCCCAAAGCTGCCTTTAAGGTTAAGTATGTTTATGGTGATCAAGATTTCTTTTCTACAAGAGAAAATAAAGCTAGTATCATTAAAAGTATAAATAACCAGGAATATTGGGTTATAGATAAAGACAAGAAGACTACTGGCGCGGTTTTTTTGAGCTTAAGTATAGACAAAAGAACTCTAGATACTACCGATAGTCTTGAGGCCTTATCTATAGTACAGTGGAATGAACTCCTAGGTATTTGGGAAGATAAAGGAGGTAAAGTAGAAAAAGATGGAGCATATATTGGGGCTAGCTTAAACTTAAGGCCACAGACTTCTGTTGTTACTCTTGCCTATGTGGATAAAGACCAACTTTTACCTGGGGATGTTTTAGTGTATAATTTTGTTTCTGCTAACCACGATGGTAAAAACGACTACCTCTATATTCAAAATATTCATAAGTACTCTTCTACTCAAGTGGAGATTTATGACCGTTGGGGAGTGAAAGTATTTGCAGTAAAGGATTATGATAAATACGCAGATGGAAGTACAAATGTATTTACAGGTATGCAAAATGGTAAGAAATTACCCTCTGGCACTTATTACTATGTACTAAAGTATCAATTGGGCCAAAAAGAGCAATACAGGATGATTACAAAATCTGGTAACCTTCATTTAGAAACGATTTAATACATAGAATTATGAAAAGGACTAGTTTGTTATCTCATTTTTTAGCTTTGTTACTAGCTGGGTTGGGATGTTGTTTACCTAGCTTTTCTCAAGAGGCTGGGGGGATTACCCAAACAGTGTATAATGCTTCGGTTTTTAATCCAGGTTTTATATATTTTAAGAATGGCCCTCATATTTTTGCAGGGTATAGCACCCAATGGGTTGGATTACAAGGGGCGCCAAAGTCTGTTGAACTTTCTGCTAATAGTCTGATTGGATATTCCGCTTTTGGTATGGGCTTAAATGTCGTACAAGAATCTATTGGTGTGATTGATCAGTTAGATGTAGCACTTAATTTATCTTATGGGGTGGAGCTAAGTTCTGGTTATGCTCTACGCATTGGTTTAAAGGCAGCTATGCAGCGAACGCAGATTAATTATAATGATCTCACTTTTTTAGATACTAGTGATCCTTATTGGGATCTAGGGCAGTTAAAAAAAATCAATCCCAATATTGGTTTGGGAGCTGTATTGGAAATGAACAGTGCATACATTGGGGTGTCTATTTTGGACTTAATACCTAATAAAGTATATCAAAATAAAGTGTTGCCTGTTTTAAAGAGAAGTCCTGTAATGTATATACATGGGGGATATGATTTTTATATTAATCCAAGCTTAAATCTTCTAGCTACAGGACTTTTAAAAATACATAGACCCTATACTTTAGGTTTTGAAGTAAATGGTATAGCTAGCTTTAAGCAAAGAATTGATTTAGGATTATCCTATCGTAATAAGTCTTCGATGGGTTTTTTAGCAGCCTATAGGCTTTCACCTAATTTGCTTTTAGGATATTCTTATACCATGTCTCTCAATAGCCTACACTCTTATAATGTAGGCTCTCATCAACTGTTTTTAACTTTAGATCTATTTAAAAAACCTTGGTAAGCACGCTAAAGGTCTTGAACAGATCTATTAAAAGAGGTCTTCACCTAGTAGAAAGTAAAGTTTTCAAAGATGCTTTAAACTGCTAATTAGCACTTTTGGAGTGGCTTTCTACCTGGAAACTATACGCCTTATATTCACTTTAGATGTTGTGGTACAACAAAAAAAAGCCAAAAAAAGCCTTGTTGATTTGTTACAAGGCTTTTTTGTTTTAGTCTAAGACATTGTTTTTAAATAATGGTCTCTAAGTTCTAGAGCTTGGGTGCGATTTTTAACTTTTATTTTACTGTATACTCTTGTGGTATGGAATTTTATTGTACTAGGGGATACAAACATCTGTTCAGAAATTTGTTTTATGCTATTCTCCTGCCAAATATAAAATAATGTATCCGCTTCTCGATTGGTTAAGTTATGCTGGTTTTTAGCATAAGTGACACATTTTTTAAGAAAATCTTCTTCTTGCCATTTATTGAGTACCTCTGAGCTTACATCGTGCACATCCCTTAAAGAGTCCTGTAGTAGTTGTTGTTTGTAAGATAATTGTTTAGATTTTAAAATAGATAGACCGTAAGAGGATATAAGAACTATCACTACCATATAATTCCAAAGTGGCAGATACTCATTATAGTTTAGACTATAGTTCATAGTCATTTGAATGAGTAAAGAGTAGGTAAGTAGCATGGATAAAACGGTAAACAGGAATAGTAGTTTAAATTTTGTGGAATAGTAATTGGAAAGAAAACTCAAGGTTAAAGCAACCAATAAACTAAGGAAGATTAAAATGCTTATACACAATAGGAATGCCTTTAAAGGATAAAAAAAATAGACAATAGAAAAACTAATTGCTAGAATGAGTAAGAAGCTGTTTTTAAGAAAATTACTTCTATTAAAGTAACTGCTATCTCCTATTTTATATATTAAAAGGATTCCAGTCCATGTACTTAAGGGAATGGCAAGGAGTAAAAAGTTTTTAACTAGCCATTTACTTTGGGTTATATAGGAGATAAAGCCATAATTATATAAAAGAAGTAGTAAAATACTAGTATAATATAAAATCAGTGTTTTTTTTAAAGGCAAAATTTTCATAATTGTAAAATAGGAGACAAGACTAAATAATAAACAAACTATAGCAGAGTAAAGGGCTAAGTAAGAAGTAGCGTTTTCCTGTTGTAACTGCTCTAGTAGGTCTTGACGCTGATAAATTTCAATTGGAATCTTCTTTTCAACTTTTTGTTTAATATGAATGTAAAATTCATTGTGTAAAGTGCAGAAGTTATAATGAGGGAATAGATTGTCTTGTATGATTCCCCTTTTGTAAACAGGTAGGGTTTGCTTGACATATTTACTGTCTTTAACAATGTACAGATCATAGTCCTGTAATAAGGGACTCATAATGCGTAAGGAAATGGGAGTTCCTAGTTCGTTTGGACTAAAATACCCTTTAATCCAGCTATTACCATTTTGGTCTTTAGCAAAAGCTAATGAACTTGAAGGCGTGTCTTTAGTAAAATTTAAGCTACTTAATTGCCTTTTATCCAAATGGATATTAGTGGCTTGTAATTTACCAGGGCTAATGGGTAAAAAAACCACTAAATAGAGTGAGACAATAAATCGTTTTGTAAGGTGTAACATATTTTTTGATTGTTTGTTGAATATCAAAAGTATATATTATTAGATATAAAGCAATTTATGTGGTAATATTTTAATAAATAAATGCTATTTATATGTTTTTTTCATCAATTCCTGAGATATGTATAATAATTTAAAATACGATTGTTAATATTGTCTTATTTTTATTAGGTAATTGTAGTATTTGTGTTATTAATGTCCTTTTTTATTAAATTTTATAATATAAATGATTTAGAAATTTATTTATATCTTAAAATCATTGCTATTTTAGTAGTAAAAGGTATAAAAAGATATATATGTTGTTTTGACCTATGTGTTGGTATAAAGAGATAAATGTTAGTTTATATTTTGTATTTTTTATTTAGAATGTTTTTTTTTCAAACACAGATTCCTCTTCTAATATTTTTAATCTAGAACAATATGTGCTAAATTTATTAGTTCAATAATTTAAATTCTTTCACGATGGATATTGCACACGAAGATCAAACACATAAGGGATTTTTTATGGCCTTTATCGACACCCATCGTGCTGGGGAGATGGCTTATCACATTCGTGATAATACCATAGTAATTGACCATACTATGGTAAAGTCTAAATACAGGCAAAAAGGGGTGGGTACGGAATTATTTTTAAAGGGATTAATCAATTATGTCAAAGAGCATTCTTTGAAAATCGTATCTTGTTGTAGTTTCGTGGATGCAATGCTACAGAAGTACCCTGAGTATAAGGAGTTTGTAGCCATTAATCCTAACCTACTGCATTAATACCTTTATAAGGGAAAATGTATTTTTCTGAACCAATTAAACAATTTTGTTTTTCTTACCTTTGTAGGGAATTAAAAAGTATATTTTTTTTATGAACGAACAAACATCATTTGGATTAATTACAACAATAAAAGTGCCTTTTGCTATTCAAGCCAAAGGGAGTTGTTGGAGCAATCAAGGATTGCTATTGGCAAATTATGTTTATAGTCAAGCCACAGATAGTAGTGATTTTAAGTTGGTGTATACTATAATAGATCAACAGGGACAAACCAAAGAAGTTGTAGAGAATAAAGGAACTCTTCCTTGTTTTTTCATTAGCCCAAATAAAGAAAGCTTTGTATCGGTGGTAATGCATGAGGGAGAAAAAGATTTTGCTTTTTGCAAACCTGTGCTTTCTCCTGATGAAACGGGCTTTAGAACAAGCAAAGATTTTAAAGGCAGATTTATAGGAACCACTAGTGATAGCTCTATTTTTTACGAAGTAGATTTGTGGAAAGAGGCTAAAGCTGATACTATGCGCGTTATTCACTTTGAAGATAATGCTATTGTAAAGGAAAGCAAAGTGGCTATTGCTTTACCTAAGGATAATAAAGTATGTGTTACAGGTAACACTATACAGCTAATCACTGAGATAGAACAGGGTTGGCTACATAGGGAAATAGATCAAAACGGGAAGGAGTTAAGAAGAAGAGTTTTGGAGTTTGATATTCCTTTTGTACATGAGGCTTTAGCTTTGTCTTTTGAGGGAAATTCTTACCTTTTATGTGAAGAGGATGGTGAAATAGGCTTAGTAGAAATCGATGGCCAAGGTCAAGGGATGTATATTGATTTATTTGATATAAAGGACGAGTTTTTCGGAACATGGCATCCTCAGAAAATAAACCAAGATACTACAGCGGTTCAATTTACTACCGAATTTGGTAATGGATGGTTAGTGGTGCAAAAAGATAACTTATTGGAACTTTTCTATAATAAAAACAAATCTGGCTATACCAATGTTTTAAATAAAGAGGTGCTTAATATAGATAATAACAATTTAGTTCTATCTAGTATTAGCCCTATAGAAGAGAATAAATTTGGTATTGTGTTTTACCCACGTAAACCTAGAAAAACACCTTATGACACTGTTTTTGTGCTACAAAGGAATATTTTGCAGAATTCGTAAATCTTTTTAAGGGAAGAATATACTAAAATTGTCTTGTTTTCGTTGATAGGGTATTAAACGATGAAATATGAAAAAGACACTTTTAATAGGACTTATTTCTTGCATGGGCTTTTTAGCTTGTGATAAAGTCAAAGAGCCAACTGTAACTGTTCAACAAGAAATTTCCCAAAAGACTGCAACTCTAAGTAATGCAATAGTACCATATAAGGTGATCGAGAACTATTTTGTTCTGAATACCATTGAGAATACTTCTGTGATTAGTTTAAAAATAGAATCAAAACAACAATTCGACACTTATTTTTCCATAGGCAGAACAATGAGTGAAGATAGCAAGGCAACTCCTATCGATTTTGATAAATACTTTGTTATTGTTATCATAGGTCCGGTTACCAATCAAGAAACTGTAATTAAGCCAATTAGCTTAAAGGACAGAGAAAACCATTTAGAGTTTATCTACTCTATTGAAAGTGAAAACCAGCAAAGAAGTTTCTCTATACATCCTTTTGTTGGGATAGTTGTCGACAAGCAGTACAATAAAGATGTTAAATTCATCATGGAATAAGAACATGATATCCTAAGGAGATTGTCTTATATATAGTAAGGCTACTCTTAGAGAAATACTCATAGAGCAAGAGGTAAATTACAAGGGCAATGATCTTTGTGATTTGCCTCTTTTTAATTTATATACTTTGGGCTTTGCAATTTTTTAAAAAGAACAATTCAAATTATACAATACACCCCAATGTATTGCCCTTAGTTGAGGTAGAAGATAAAGAAGGGAGTTTAAAACTCTCTAGTTTTTTTTAAAGGAATTCTCCCTGTAAATAAAGGCTTTTATTTATCTTTAAATAAAAAATATGTCTTTAGTTACAAAAAATCAAACAACCTCTGTACAATGGGCCGGAGGAGAGACTTTCTCCTACTTTATCTATCCTAGAGAGTCTAGCTATGAAAAAAAAGATTTTCTCTTCCGTATAAGTGTAGCAACAATCCGTAGTGTTCCAAGTATTTTTAGCCAATTTTTACATTATCACCGCTACTTAGTAATGCTAAACAATGATCTAAAAGTGGAGCAAAATGCCAAGGAGAAGCATTTTAAAAGACAGGAGGTGTTTTATTTTAACTCTAGTGATTATATTGAAAGTTTTAGTTTAGGTATGGATTTTAATCTAATGCTACATCAAAGTATAAAAGAGCATTTACTAAGGGTAGACCATAGTATAGAGATTAAAAATAATGGCTTTGTAATGGTATTTTCCCTTGAGCCTACCACTGTGGTGACTAATCTTAATAGCTATCGTTTAAGGGAGCAAGAGCTCTTGTTGTTTGATTTATCTAAAGAGGAGTTAAGGAGCTTATTTTGCGATAAGAAGGCGATTATAGCTCATTGGAAACTGCCTTAAAATAAAGTGTTTTCTATTTTATTTGGGGTCTTTGTATGGGTGTAGTGAATAGGTTTATTAAAGTAGAATTAACATTGTCATCGTGGTTTAATAATCTAGTTTATTTCATTAAAGTACTTGTTTATACTATATTGTAGTATATGACAAATCTTTAATTATGGAAGTAGCTTTTCTTTTTTTAGAAGTTTCTCAAAACAATCCAAGTGAGTTCACTCAACAACTACAGTATTTGTTTCCACTAGCGGTGATTGATATTTTGACTTTGAAAGATAAAAAAATATTAGTACTTTATAATGATATTAAATCCTTCTTAGACCAAGACTTATGCCAGGAAGAAATAGCTTATGCTTTAGAGAGTGGAGTAGTGGAGTTTTCTAATAAGTATCCCTATTTAGAACTAGTTTACGTCTACGTAATTGGATGTAGATCAATGGTCTTTAGTGAGGGATTCGTTTTAAAAAACAGAAAAAAAATAATTCAAAACAGTGGAACAAAGGATGCCTACCTAGTCCTTTTACAAGAAATTCTTCCCATAGAAGAGGATTTTTTTAAGGACTTGTGTAAGAAATTCTTATAAGAGTTTTAAATAATGGATAAAGCAATTAAGGTACTTCAAGGAGATATCTCTCAAGTTAAGGCTCAGGTAATTGTTATTGGGGCTAATACTAAATTATTACCAGCAAAAGGGGTAAATGAGCAAATTCATCAACAAGCAGGTAAACAAGTTTATCTACAAAGTTTGCAGTTTTTAGCCAAATATCCAAAAATACCTATAGGATTTGTAGTGCAAACTCAAGCTGGAAATTTAGATTTTAAAAGTATTTTTCACACCGTTGTGCCGCTTTATTCTGCTGGATATAAGGATTTTGAGAAATTATTGGCTTTGTGCTATTATAATGCCATGGAATTGTGTTGCGCTAAAGGATATAAAAGTATTGCCTTTAGTAATATCTCTACCTATTGCTATGGGGTAGACAAGAGGCTTGCTGCAAAAATTGCTATGGATACCGTGCGAGAATTTCTAAAAGATAGGTATACTAAATTTGAGGTGTTATTTGTTTGTGCTGATTTCGAAAACTATGTTATTTACAATGAATTAATGGAATAACGACTTTTATTAGGGCGTTTTTATCCTTGTTGTTTAGCTATTTCTTAAATTTAAAAAAAAATAAGTATTTTTGTAAAATGTGAGCTAAAGAAACTCCAAATTCTATGGAAGTTTTTTATTTTTAGTCTTACAACTTATGTGTATGGTAAAATACGACGATTATATATGGCATTGTAAGGGTGAATATCCCATTGATTTACCCCCTGAAAATGGAGCTACTCATATTGGAATTTATTTTACTTGGTGTTTAGATAATAATTTGTTGTCTTCTAAAATATGGGAAGATCATCGAAAGGAATTAGAAGATATTAAGAAAAGAAAACTAACTGGTAGTCAGTTTTTACTTTTTCATTATAGAGGAATTTTAACAAGTGACCTACTCAATGAGCTTGGCAATGCTTTTACTTTGCAGTATTATGAGGAAGATGGAGAGTTTTCTACTTCTATAGCTAACTATTTTAGTGACTATTCCCAAAGTTACCACCTAGGTGCTGACCAAGATTTGTACTATGTTTTAGATACATGGGAAAACTATTTTTTAATAGAGGATGTATTAGATCATCGCTTTAAGCAATACCAGATGTTGTGCAATTAAAATCTATCTTATGAAAGATAAAGCAAATAAACTTTTTTTGACAAAGAGGGATTTGATTAACACTTTAGTATTAATAGGTGTGTTATGGCTATTTTTTATACTTCAGAAAATTGGTCTTTTCTCAGGATGTTATGGCGTAATTCCTTACCACTTAAGCGGACTAAAGGGTATTTTATTGGCTCCAGTTTTTCATGGTGATTTTGCTCATCTTTTATCCAATTGTGCTGCTCTTGCACCACTTTGTTTGGCCTTATTTCTATTTTATCGTTTTTTGGCTTGGAAGGTCTTTTTTTTTGGATGGTTATTAAGTGGACTGTTTTTATGGCTTTGGCCTGAATTTATAAAAGGAACTGCTTCTTGTCATATAGGGGCTAGTGGTTTAATTTATATGCTAGTTAGTTTTTTGTTTTTTGCAGGACTATATACCAAAAAAATAATTAGCTTAATTGTTTCTCTTGCTATAGGGCTTATTTATTACAGTTTAGTCTTTGGACTATTTCCCAATGATCAATTAGCCTATAATATTTCTTGGCAAGCCCACCTTTGTGGAGCCATAGCTGGTTTAGTATTAGCTAGATACTTTTGTAAAACTTTAAAAAAACAAAACTCAAAATAGATATAGTACACAATGCTATTGGCTATTATCGGTTAACTTGATGATTTTAGCATCTTTAAACTCAAAAGTACTTTGTCCTTTAAGATGAATATTCTCTCCTTTTTTAAGACCGTTAGGTAAGTCTTGACAAAGCGTTGCTTTAAAGTGAATGTCCACTAAGTAAGTATTGTGGCTTTGCTTGGTTATTTTTTTGATGATCTGTTTCCTAGAGCTAAAGTACTCCTTGTTCAGACAAGCTTGCTTTTTAAAGGCCTGTAATCCTCTAAGGTGGATTACTAGTCTATGTTCGTGTATATCCATAAACTCAATATCCTCACTGAGGTGTTCTAGCATTTTCTCTAAATCAAAATGGTTATACCCATTTATATACTCTTTAATAATTTGTTCTTTATTTGGCATAGAAAATACAGGTGTTTTGTTGATATAAATACCTTTGTATAGGTATTAAAGTTATAAAAAAACAAGCTATAAAATAAATTTTATTATAGTAGAAACTAAAAAATATGCTTTTTATTTAAGATTGGACTATGTCTACAAAGGCATATTTGGATTATTTCAGTGAAAGTAGTCTCTTTGGTGTTCTATTTTATTTAAATTATTAGAAACCAAATGATAATATAATAGGATAAGGGTATTAATTTTTGTTATATCTCAAGATTTGGATGGTAAATTAACACAATTGTTTTTACAAGGTCTTATACTGTAGAGGGGATGCTAAGTTTAACTTTTGTTCTTTGTTTAGCGAAAAAAAATACTTTATCTTACTGCTTGTGTTTTCCTGGCCTTTACAAGAGGAAGACAAAAAAAAATTCTTAAGCATTTTATTTATATTAGTATGGAGTCAAAAAAGAACAATTCAAATAAGCCAAGGAAGGTTACCTCTGGTCCAATTCGAGATAAAGCAAGAACCATGAGTAATATGATTGATGCCGTAGGCAGGGTTTTAAAAAGAGAAGGATATCAAGGTTTAACCATTACTAATATCACTAAGGAAGCAGGGGTGGATAGACGCTTAATTTCTTTTTATTTTGGAGATGTAGACAATCTTATTACTACATTTTTAAAACAAAATGATTATTGGCAAAACAAGGGAAAACAGCAAATAGAAGCCTTAGTAGAAGAGTTACCCTCTATGGATACAACTGCTATTACTTCATTACTTCAAGGACAGTTCAATACACTCAATCAGCAAGAGATTTTACGTAAACTAATTCATTGGGAATTAGGAGACGATAATCCGACCTTAAAGAAGCTAGCTCAAAGTAGAGAGGAGTTATCTGTAGATATTTTACAAAAAGTAGAAGATCGGTATGCTAATTCAAACAAGGATTTAAGAGCCTTGCTAGCGATTCAAATAGCAGGGTTATATTACTTATCACTACATGCTTCAAGCAATGGTAGTACTTTTTGTGGAGTAGATATTTCAACCGACCAAGGGAAAGAGAGAATTAACGCTGCAGTAGAGTCGCTTGTTGATTTAATTTTTACTCCTTAATATAGGGCTTTTATAGCCTTATTAGTTATTAGATTTTTTACTTTCTCTAGCAAAGAATGAGTAGCCAAACTAATAGCATCTCCAAAATGGAAGATATATTTTTAAAAAGTTATGTTTTTCAAAAAACATTGTTTTTAAGGTGAAAAATACATATATTTAAATACTTAATAGATGTAAAGCCTTAGATGTATTTAAAAGGCAAGGTTTAAATTGCTTTATAAATACATATTTCTGAAATCTTCATAAAAAGAATTTAAGACTATTTATTTTGTTTTAATTAATTAGTCTGTCTACATTGAGTTTTAAAATTTTTAGAGATATTTCTATTTTTTATTTTAAATAAATTAGAATTAGTTGTTATAATAATTTAATTTATTTTTTTAGATTCTCAAAATCTTCATATAGTTTAATTAAATTCCTCCAAATTAAGATACCCTCTAATATTATGATACAAGTATAGGTTTCATAATGTTAGGGGGTTGATTTTCATTTATTTGCATTTGTTTCATTTAATTAGGTTGTTGTACGACCTTAATTTTTTGCTACTTTTTTAAGATATGGATTTTAGATTTTTGTTGTAACCATCCCTGTTGTGATAGCCTACTAACGAAATAAAGTGGTCTTTGAAGTTTTACTACAGTAAATGGTAATTGTTTCATTCAAAAAGAATTCTATTAAAAACGTTGCTTAAGCAAAAAGTTAAATTATGAAAAAAAGATTAATACCAATTGCTCTTGTTATGGGGGCTTTATCTGCAAATGCACAAGTAGGAATCGGAACCAATAAACCTAATAAATCTGCTGAGTTGATTATTGAGTCATCCAACCGTGGTTTACTAATTCCTAATGTAAAACTGACTGATACCAAGGACAGTAAAACTATATCCAATGGAAATGTTAATAGCTTAATGGTTTTTAACACAAGTGATAACTCAAGTATAAAACCAGGATATTATTATTGGTTTATCGATACATGGCATCGCTTGGCTTCAGATAGTGAAATTCCTAGTATTGTTGTAAATCAGTTTGAACAAATATTAAATATGCAAGGTGATAAGGTGGAAAACCTTATTAAGCAAATTGTATTAAATACTTCAGGTAACGTTATATACGAAGGAGATAAACTATACCATATTAATGATGCTGGACAAAAAGTTGAAATCAATTTTAGTGATATCGTTAAACTTCACGAAACAGTTACAACCTTAGATTATAATCGCGATACCAATATTTTAACTTACGTAAATGAAAAGGGACAACCTAAGGTTGTTGATTTAAATGTGGGCGGAATTGAATATTCTCCGCAAGAAAATAGAATTATATATACAGATGCGGATGGGATGCCAACTCATCTTGATTTAAATAAAACTAGTCTTAAATACAATAAGGATAAAGGTGTTTTAACTTATATATCTTCAGATGGTAGTTCAACAGAAATCAATATAAAAGATTTACTTCATGCCAATGAGACTGTAACTACATTAAAAGATAACAAAGACGGTACTTACACTTACACTAGTGAAGATAATACTGAAACTATTATAAATGTTCCAGGTTCTGTTGTGGAGAATTTTGAGAATATTTACAATCAGATTGTAAATGAAGAAATTACCGTAGGTGGGGATACTTATAGTTCTTTTGAAGAGTACTTAACTCAGATAGTAAACTCAAACACCAACTTTAAGGATAATGATTTTATTGAAGTAACTGGTGATGGTACAGAAAATAGTCCTTTTGAGATCACAATCAAAGAGGGAGATAAGAACTCTATGTTAATTACCGATGCAGAAGGTAATTTAAAGTGGGTTACTATTGCTGATATTGTTAAGTCTAACGAGACTGTAACTACATTAGTTAAGAATGACAATGGTACTTACACTTATTATAATGAAGAGGATTTTGACAAAGACGGTATTCCTCTTCCAAAATCAGGTGTAACAATTGATCCTGCATTAGTTATTGTAGAAGATTTATCAAAAGATGAAGGTAGATATGTTTTCAAAGATTCTGAAGGTAATGTACTTACTACAATCGATGTTAATTCCAATAATATCTTATATGATAACTCAAATTCTGGATTAGCTGCAGACAATGTACAAGATGCCTTGGATGAATTAGTAGCGAAAATTGAAAATAAAAAGGGAAACCTAAGTCTTGCTGGAGGTTTAGAGTTTATAACAGATACTAACGGAGCTGGTAAGTTATTAGCTGATGCTGGTATTCAAATCTCTGATGGCGGAGTAACAACGGATAAATTAGGTGATAAGGCTGTTACTTCTGATAAAATCAAAGGAGGAGAAGATGGTGATATTCTTGTAAGTAATGCGGATGGAAGTACAAGTTGGATAAATAAAAAGGACGCTACTTCGAATTCTTTGGCATTAGACGGTAATAAACTTACAAGTACGGTAAATGGTGTAGTTGCTGAAGTTTCTTTAACGGATGAAAATATTAGTTCTAGTAAAGGAATTACAGGTACAGAAATCACAGTGAAAGGCGGTGAAAATGCAACATTAAAAGATGTTACCTTATCCATTACTCCAGGGGATGATAACACTGTTATGACTACAAAAGACGGAGCTGTTACTTGGGTACCTCAATCAGAAATTGTTCCAAATACAACCAATGTTTTATCCAAGAAAGCAGAAAGTAATGGAAATACATTAATCTCTACAGTGAACGGCGTAGCATCTGAAACTACTTTAATAGAATATGCTGGTAACAGCATTGTAGACGGTAAGCTTGTTACTACTATTAATGGTAAAGCATCAGAACCATTAGACTTAACCGATGTAGTTCAAGCTGGGCAATTAAGGACTGAAATAATTGAGGGTGTAAATACTACTGTTTCTACTTCTACCGAAGGAAATACTACAAAATATGCGGTTAATATTTCTAAGGAAGCAATTCAAGGTGCAGTAACTTTAGATGGAGATGTTACTGGTACTGCCGGAAATAATACTCTTTCCAAAATTCAAGGAACTGAATTAAACACGGATGGTAAAGAGGAAGGAAATGCTTTGATTTTTAAAGATGGTAAATGGATTCCAGGAAAACCAGATATAAATGTTGAAAATGTTTTAAATGGTAAAAACCTTTCAGCGGCGCTTGATCCAAGTGAGGATGAGGAAAATCCTTCTACTAATACAACTATTGAAGTAGTAGATGGTATAGGAGCTACATTAAAAGACACAAGTATTCGAGTAAAAGGAGAATCTATCACTACGGATCATATTCAAAATGGTACAATTAAGCCAGTTGATTTAGCCAAAGCAGGGGCAGATAATGTGTTGTCAACGGATAGTGAAGGTACACCAGTTTGGAAAAAAGAGGCACCTCGTTTCTTCTACATGCCAGCTGTTATTTTTGATACCGCTGTAAATGGCGTGGGTAAAAGGGATTTATATCAAGAATACGTAAATCAGTTTGAAGGTATAGAGCATGATATTTCACATGGAGTAAATGAAAATTCATCTATCACTTATACAGGTGGTTTAGTTGCAAGTGAAGGAGCACCAACAAAAATAGCTGTTTACTCTAGAGGAGAAATGTACTATTATGTTTCTTATTATGATACTTCAGTTTTTGAAGATTTAGCAATTGATGAGAATGGAGTTTTAACTTACAAGGTTATTGGTAATGCAACTCCTAGATCATACATGAATATTGTATTTGTTATTAAATAATAATTTTAGAAAAATAGGACTTCTAGTGTGGTTATAAGCCACACTAGAGTTTTAAAAAAACATCTAAGAAAATTATTATAAATACGTATTGAAAATGAGAAAATATATAAATAAAGTAAATCCAAAAAAAATTACTGCAACCCTTGTATTTGCAGGGTCTTTACTATCTACAAATGTTTTTTGGGCACAAAACAAAACCCATGAGCAATATGACGTACTAATTCCATATAATACAGCATTTGATTATAATTTGGATAATAATACAAGTTGGAGAATTAAAAACTCTAAGGGAGAAAATTTTCAAAGTGGAACAGGTAATATAAAAGATATTTCCTTTACTACTACAGGTGATTATGTGTTAAGTATTCAAGGAGATTCAAATTCTGACTCATGTAATATTGGACAGTCTACTAAAGAGTTAAAGTTAAAAGTCAGCCCTATGAAAATGGATTTTGACTTTTCAAGTATTCGTTTCTCTAGAGAAATTAGTGGTGGTCAAGCAGATGGAATTATTCTAAGTGTAGATGCTGTGTTTTCTTCCCAAGAGGAGGATAAACAAATGTATACTAATGGGTTTGTGACAGCTGGGGCCAATACTTCTATAAAAGGAGAATTACAAAATGGCCAAGTTGTTTTACAGCAAGGGGTAAATACGCTTAATTTTATCTTGAAAGGAAAGGCTTCTGTCGGAAATTATATCATGATTGATTTTGTGGATATTAATGGAGAAGTTCAATCTTTTGGGTTAACTGAAAAAATTAGATAATGAAAAGAAATTATATAAAACAAACCCTTTTACTAGCTGTAGTATTCTTATCTGCTCTAGGCGCACAAGCACAGGGGGCAGAATCGTTTTGTATTTCTGGGTGTAACGACAATACTTTTATTCAGTCACATGACCCTAATACAATTGAGTATGATAACATGGTTTCTGGATTCCACTCTACAATATTAAGAGAAGCAGATGGAACAGTGAAGGTTTGGGGCCAAGGGGCAGATGCTAGTGGAAATACAGTTACTACACCTTTAATTGTGTCTCCTGAGAATGGCTTCAATTATGAGGGAGAGATCTTAAAAATTACATTGGGGAGTCAACAAGGACAAACAGATAAAGAACAACAGTTTGCAATATTGACTACTGAAGGACTTTATATTTGGGGTGGGACTAATATGTTGGTTCATTCTCTTGTAAAACCTACTAGATCTTTTGGTAAAGTTGGCGCAGTTAATCTGAAAAGGAACAAATATGGACTGCCTATTGGTGTAAACCCTCAGGATGTAAAGATGCTATTTGGAAGCTATAAAACTTTAGGAATTGTCACTTGTGATGGAAATGCTTGGATGATGTCCACAATGGGAAATAAAAACGGGCAAGCAGTAAGACCAGCTGATAGCAATACTGAAGGCTGGACACAAGTAAAAACTGGAGAAAATCAGAACCTGAATAATGTTGTTGCCATGAGAGGTAGCGCTAATGCGATGATGGCTTTAACTAGTACAGGGGAAGTTTATACTTGGGGTAGTAGTATCTATTTAGGAAATAACACTGATAGACGCAATGAAACCTATGCAACAAAAATGACTTTACCAGCTAATGTTAAAGTTAAAATGATTGGGGTGACTTATGGTAAGAGAAATAGCTATTTTATATTAAGTACTAATGGTGAACTTTATTCTTTAGGAGCTAATGATTTTAGAGAACTAGGAGATTTTACAACACAGGAGAGGAAAAGTTGGGTTAGGGTAAAACTTTCCAAAAAAAATACGGGAAACGATAGTGATATAGACAAGATAGCTTGGTTCAGCCCTAGTGAACATAGTCATCAAGGTACTGCCACAGTAAGCGCCTTAACAGTAGATGGAAAGTTGTGGTCATGGGGATCAAATAGTGGACAAATGATAGGAGGTAGTAATACTTCTGGAGGAGTTTCTGATCCTATTTATATGGGAAGAGGTCTAGGGGATGATGATACACTAATTGCTTTAGAAACAGGAGGCCATACTACAATGGTTGTTCGTGAATGTAGCTTTAAGTATGGTTATATTGGGCATAGAATCAATGGTAGTATGGGGGATGGAACTACTGTAACTGGTAATGAAAGAGAATTTAACTTCCAAAATACTAGCGAGATAAATCTATGTGGAGCTCCTACCGCGCCTGTTGTAAAAAGTTTACTGAAGATGTGTCAGGGAACTACAATGCATTTAGATCAGGCTCGTATTGAAGGGGTACAGTTAAATGGAGAGTTAAAGTGGTTTGAAGATGCACAGGCTACCATTGAATTAAAAGATATTTCTAAAGTAGGTCCTGGTGAGTATTATGTAGCTTATGCTGAAAATACTTGTGAGAAGGTTCCTGCTGCAAAGGTGGTGGTTAAATACTATGATAAAGACGATGTAGAGTTCCAAGACTGTAATCCTGCAGATTTATATACAGAGATTACTTATTCTATTAATCAAAGAGATAATGCATCTATTGGAAGTGTTGGAGAGCAGATTATTTATAAAGTAAAAGCCGGTAATTACGGGCCTTCTAATGTACAAGGAGCTACTTTTACTTTTACAGTTCCTGTAGGAGTAGAGATAATTAATCCAGAAAATATTTCATTTACAACTAGCTGTGCTAATGGAACAGTATCTGAGTCTGTAGCATTGACTTATGATTCAGCAACAAGAACTTTTAGTTCAGAATTAAATTTACCTGACGGATGTAGTATTATTTATACTTTTACTGGTACACTATCGGGCTTAATGGGAACAAAGATAGCAGAGTCAACTATCCTTCGTCCAAATGGAGTCTTTGATCAAGATGCTACAAACAAATTTGATGAAGCCCCTACCAATCCACACTATGAGTGTTATAATCACCCTGGAAGTGGTGATGCTTTTAGCTGTAATAATAATCAAGAAGTAAGCTTTACTTTAACGGAATCTTGTATAGCAGAGCTATTGTATTTTGAAGACTTTGGACGAAATACTTGGGCTGTTAACTCTGGTAGAACAGATTGGTCAAACAAACAATCTTATAGTATTGTAGGAAATATTTTTGCAGATACACGAAATGGTAAACATGGAGGTGCAACCTCTTCCTATCTTTTCGCGCCAGGAATAGCAGATACTCGTTACCAAGGAGCTAATAATTCTAGTTTAGGACATTCGGATGCTATTTCGGTTGCTCGTATTAAAAATGGATATTATTCTGTGAATCCACCAAGTTATGTGCAGATGGGAATTCCTCAATCTGACTTATGGCATGAAGGGTTGTGGCAAGCGGACGCTCCAACAAATGACCCTAATATAGCAAATAGTAATTATGACTGGACACCGGCTTGGGATAATGAAAAAGCTATTCGTGATGTTTCTGGAGCAGTAAATGGATCTGCTTTTTTAGTTCGAGGAGCTACTTCTAGAACTCAAAGCGTTAAACCATTTTACGAATTTGAAGTTCCAGGTACAGTTGAAGATAAACAAATTTACACCCTTTCGCTGTATTCTTATGTAACTTATCACAATAAGGACTATATGCTAATGGATGTTATTGATGTAGAATCAGGTCATATTTATGCTACGGTTCCTTTAACTTATCCAGGGAAGCAATTGCCTCCAGGTGCATCGCCAGAAGGATTTAGTTTAGGATGGGTTCCTTTACAAGCTAGTGTGAAGTTTACAGATGATGGCTGTGAGACTTCTATTGTAGGCAAAAGAATAAAAGTGGCTATCCGTGGTAGTCATAATCGCGCTTTGAGCACTGGAAAAGGATTTGGACATACTTTAATTGATGACATTAGTTTTACTAAACGTTCTAATTCTTCAGAGTGTACATTAGACGCAGTTGATGTGAATTGTCAAGATGCATGTTATACGCAAATACGCGGGAAAGGTTATAAATGGGTATATCCATTAGGTGCTCTGCCTCCAAGCCCTGTTACACAGACGTTTACTCAACCAGCAACAGATGGTGGTTTTACCATGGATATTTACT
Organism: Myroides sp. LJL115; assembly: GCF_054871665.1. Classification (NCBI taxonomy): domain Bacteria; kingdom Pseudomonadati; phylum Bacteroidota; class Flavobacteriia; order Flavobacteriales; family Flavobacteriaceae; genus Myroides; species Myroides sp. LJL115. Next base: position 43,283 of record NZ_JBTXLS010000015.1, read on the forward strand.
ATTTGGATAACTCCTTTAATATGGAGATAAATGGAGTTATGCTTTCCGATATAGAATTAGAATTTGAAGATGGAGTTACAAATTCAAAGCCTAATGTGCGCTTTAAATCAGATGGTAGCATATGGAAAGAACAAAATGAAAATATTTGGGTGATAAATAGAGAAGAAGAAATTGACTTTGATGATATTCATAGTAATACTACACCAGTAATTCGTGTACAGATTGATAGATGGGGTAATGCAAAGTTGTTTGGAATTAAAAAAACAGGTGCAGCTTTAGAAGAGTTAGAAGTATTCGATGGTTATAATCCAACTGAATTAAAGCCTTTAAATCGAGTAATGTGGAATGATGGAACCACAGATGAACTTGAGAATACTATTGTGGTCAAACAAAATGTGGTGAACGCCACAGCAATGACGGTTTATGGTTATGGAATGAATATAAAGGAGTGTGAGACTTGTACTTTGGAGAAAACAGGTGAGTTTAACGATGAGGACGGAGATGGTTTTGCAAGGGTAGGAGAAACAATTACATACACCTTCCAGGTGAAAAATTCTGGTGATATGGATATAACCGATATAGAGATTGTAGATCCTTTATTTGGTTTTAATATCAAATTAGATCCTGATACTAACAAACCTACATTAGATCACGTAACAATGTCAGGAGACATCAATGGAAATGGTGTGCTAAATAGAAGCGAAACGTGGGAGTTTACCGTGAGTTATCCAGTAACTGAAAAGCAAATTTTTCAAGACAAAGGAGTCTATAATCGCGCAAGGGTAACTGGTGTTGGTATTCTACCTAATACAGAAATTGTAATAGATGAAAAATCTGTTGACCCTAACTTCAAGGATGGTGATCCTAATAAGGAGGAAGGTTTTAAATTTCACACTTTCGTGCCTTTAAAAGGTAGTACTATATTGATAACCAATCCAATGATCTATCAACGCATGAAATAGAATCTAATTAGCTAGCTTTTATTTAGTATTAAAGCTAGCTAGTATATCTAAAACCAGAAATTATGAAAAAACAATATATCTATCTATCGGTATTCTTGCTAGTTTGCATTGGTGGGCCTACAGTTAGTTTTGGACAAACAAGTAAGGATGTTTTCTTTAATAACAGTACTATTTCAGTAGACTCGCAAGGGGTTATTTCCACCTTATATAATTTTGACAATACCCAAGAGGGGTCCCTTACCAATGATGGGGAAATTTTTTACTATAGAGATTTTAACAATGATGGAACCTATAGCTTCTCTTCTAAAGCAAAAAGTGGCAAGGCTATTTTTATGCGCTATGGGCAAGAGAGAGGAACTCAGATAATTAGTGGAGATTCTTTTTCGGAGTTCTATGATGTGGAGTTGAATAATGCAACTCCAATTGTAGCCTTCGATTTAAAAAACAATATGGACGTACATGGAACAGTAGATTTTTTAGATGGAATTATAAAGATTGATTCCTTAGAGAATAGCGCAACTAATTTAAGTTATGGTATGCTGAGTTTTCAACAAGGAGCAAAGGCTGTCAATGTTAAAGACGCTTCTCATGCAGAAGGAATGGTGGAAAAAATAGGAAGTGAGATGTTTCAGTATCCTAAGGGGGATAAAGGACTTTATCGTTATGCAAGAATATCTGGGCCAAAGAGTGTAAAAGATGCTTTTGTTGGACAGTATGTATTAAATGATCAGCGCTTTTTTGATTCACGTCCTTCTATAGCTGGAGTTATTAATCTATTAGATACCAAGGAGTATTGGCTAGTTGACAAAGGTAGTAATACCACTAGTGATATTCTTTTAACCCTTAGTTGGGATGAGCGTACTACTCCTAAAGAACTATTAGTAGACCCGGAGAATGAGCTGCATATTGTACGTTGGGATGCCACAGAGCAATTATGGGTAGATGAGGGTGGAGTTGTTGATTTGGCTAATAAGGAAATTACGACAGTTTCAGCGGTTAAAGGATATGGTTTTTTCACTTTAGCAACGGTGAAAAAAGACTGGATTCTTGATGGAGATGTAGTTATCTATAACTTAGTTACTCCTGATGGAAATGGTAAGAATGACTACTTTATTATTGACAATATTAATAAGTACCCTAATAATACAGTAGAGGTATATAATCGTTGGGGAGTGCGTGTGTTTGAAACTAGTAACTATGATCCTAAGGGAGATGGAAGCGTGAATGTATTTAATGGTTTCTCGCAAGGAAGGGTAACAGTTGATAAAAATAAAATGCTACCAAGCGGTACTTATTATTATGTAGTTACTTATGAATACAAAGATAAAGATGGTAGCCGTATGATCAAAAAGGCTGCTAACTTACACCTAGAGACCAACTAAAGAGTAAATAAATGAAAGCAAATAGGATAATTAAAAATGTGGCTATAGCAGCAGTGACATTATGTAGTTTCGCTAAAGTATATGCCCAACAAGATCCACAATATACCCAATACATGTATAATCAGTCCAATATAAACCCAGGTTATGCTGGTAGTAGTGGAGCGCTGAATATTTTCGGATTGTACCGTACCCAGTGGGTTGGGTTAGAGGGAGCTCCCAAAACAGCTACCTTATCTATAGATACACCACTTGGATATTCCGGGTTTGGATTAGGTGTGAATTTCACCAATGACCGTTTGGGGATCATGGATGAAAATAACATTGCCATTGACTTATCGTATGCCATTGACTTAAACTACAACTATAAGTTAGCCTTTGGTTTAAAGGGAACTGCTAGTTTATTGGATGTAAATTACAATAGATTGCATATTAATAATCCTACAGATCCAGTTGCAGGGGAGAACTTAAAAAATGAGTTTACACCAAATATTGGGGCTGGGATATTTTTATATTCCGATAGAGCTTATGTAGGATTTTCGGCTCCACATTTACTGACCCGTACAAGATATGACGACAATCACATTAATACACTTCGTCAAAAAACACATTTATATTTAACTGGAGGATATGTTTTTGATTTAAATCAGAACTTAAAATTCAAACCAGCAGCTATGGTAAAGGCTGTAGAAGGTGCCCCATTACAAGTGGATGTGACGGCAAACTTTATGTTTGCTGAACGCTTCACTTTAGGGGCAGCCTACCGTTGGGATGCTTCACTTAGTGCTTTGGCAGGTTTCCAAGTGAACGAAAACATTATGATTGGTTATAGTTATGATGCAGAAACAACTAAATTGGCCAATTATAATTCTGGTTCTCATGAATTTTTTCTGCGTTTCACATTGTTTAATAACTTGAAGCGTATCAATGCGCCAAGGTTCTTTTAATATTGAACTGTATGATAAAACAATTAAAAAACCTGTTTATTTTAAGTTTAGCCCTAGTATACTGCTCGCTAACTTATGGACAGATAAAGCGTGAGAGGCAAGCTGATAAGAACTTTCAGACCATGTCCTATGTCAATGCTATTGATATATATGAACGAATAGCCAATAAAGGGTATATAAATGAAAGTGTTTTAAAGAATTTAGCTGACGCATATTATTTCAATGGTTTACTTATAGAGGCCAACAAATGGTATGAACAATTATTCCAGGGGGATTATCCCGGTAAAGATACATCCCAATTAAGTTCAGAGTATTTATATCGCTACGCTCAGACTTTAAAGGCTATTGAAAATTACGACAAAGCCCAAGAGATAATGGGATTATTTGTAGAAATAGAAAGCCAAGATGCTCGTGCAGAATTCTATAAAGCCAATAAGGATTATCTAGAGCAAATAAAAGATCAGTCGGATCGCTACAAGGTAGAGTTAGTGGATTTCAATACAGACTTATCCGATTATGGAAGTACTATAGTTCAAAATCAATTGATTTTCACCTCTGCAAGATCAGACAAGAAAACCCATAGCTGGACCAATGAGAATTTTACAAGTTTGTATGCTAGTGAAATCGGAGAGGATGGCTTTGGTGAGCCAGTTTTATTCGCTCCAGAGATTGGATCTAAGGTTAACGATGCTACAGCGGTGTTTACCAAGGATGGAAATACGATGTTTTTTACTCGTAATAACTCTAAAAGCAATGGGAAAAGTAAACAAAACCGTAAGAAAAAGTCTCTTTTAAAGATATACAAAGCTAGTAAAGATGAGAACGGACTTTGGGGACAAGTACAGGAATTACCTTTTAATTCCGATAACTTTAATACCGCACACCCAGCATTAACTCCAGATGAGAAATGGCTGTATTTTGCTTCGGATCGAAAATCTACTTTTGGGCAATCTGACTTATACCGCGTTGCTTTATTAGAAGATGGACAGTATGGAGAACTAGAGAATTTAGGTCAGAAGATTAACACACCTGGAAGAGAAAGCTTTCCTTTTATTAGCTCAGATAACCATTTGTATTTTGCCTCTGATGGACATCCTGGCTTAGGCGGCTTAGATGTTTTTGTTACTAAGATTAGCGGAAGTGGAAACTTTGGAGATGTACAAAATATAGGAGCTCCTGTGAATAGTAATTTAGATGACTTTGCTTTTTATTTGGATGTAGATACCAATAAAGGTTTTGTTAGTTCTAATCGTTTGAATGGAGTAGGTGGAGATGATATTTATTTTGTAGCTTTAAAGCCTTGCCAGGTGAAAATTCAAGGAACTATCTTTGACCAAGATAGCAATGAGGTTTTAGCTAACGCTATTGTTGTGATTTCAGACGCTTTGTACCAAAAATCAGATACTTTAACTAGTGATAGTAATGGATTCTATAGCAGTGAATGGTTACCATGTAATACAAAGTATCGCATACTTGCACAAAAACAAGATTATCTTAGCCAGGAAGTTGTGTTAGCTATAGACAATACATCAGGTGTTGTAACTCAAGATATAGGACTAAACAAAACAAATAAACCTATTGGTGTAGATGATGATTTGTTTAAAGCTTTAGCCTTAGAGCCAATTTATTTTAATTTTGATAAATCTAATATCCGCAATGATGCATCTATTGAATTAAGTAAAGTAGTAGAGGTATTAAAACTTTATCCAACTATGAAAATTGATGTGCGTTCACACACCGATAGTAGAGGAAACGATGCTTATAATATGTCGCTTTCAGATAGACGCGTAAAATCTACCATTAAATGGATGATAGAACAAGGTATTGAACCTGAGCGTTTAAGTGGAAGAGGATATGGAGAAAGTCAACTGCAAAATAACTGTAGTAATGGAGTTAATTGTAGTGAGAAAGATCATCAATTAAATCGTAGAAGTGAGTTTATTATACTACAAATGTAAAAGCTTGGGAAGTTAACCCTATCTCCAAGAAGTTAAGCTTCAAAATAGAATAATTCTTTAATATGTTAAACCGGGGCTGTCTCTCTTTTCTTTAGAGACAGCCCCTTTAAATATAGAGAAAGGCGTTGTAATGGTTAAGTTCTCTCGTTGATTTACTAAAGTAGAAAAAGCAAACCTTAAACAGGTTAATACTATCCTAAAGATATTTAATATACAGTATAATTATATCCTAAATTACGTTTATACAATTAGTACAACTACTTTTGCAGGATCCTTTTATGTCAAAATCAAACACTTTAGAAAGATGTATTGAAACAAAGCTTTTTGGTTAGTCCTTAAGTTTTTTACTTGATCCCGAATATTTTTAGGTGCACTTTTGAACAGAATGTGATACCCCTAAAAAAGAAAAAACCTATAACTTGTTGTGGATCATAGGTTTTGTGCTTTTTTGACGACTTTTTAAAAAGTTAGCTTTTATAAATCAGCGGAGAAAGAGGGAATAGAACCTATGTATCAATAGAATGCATTAAAGTATTATTTACCTGATTTATTGATGGTTATGTATTTATTAAGTCAATACAATACTATAAAATAGTATATGATAGTATTGAAATTGGGTGTATATTTGGGTGCTGTTACAAACAAGATCCTTATTTGGTATCTCATTAAGTTTCAAATTTGTTAGATACTTAGATTTTTCCTTGCTAGATATTGACAAAATTAATTGCAAATAAGATTTAACAATGGAGTTGCTGTACGGACTTTCTGCTTCATATTCAAGTTCCTTGTCCATCTTATAAGTAGTAGCTACAATTTCTTCAAAATTAGATTTTTCTATATTGAAAAAAGGTTTTTCGTAGATGTTATTGAACAAAATACCATTGCATGAAATCATGTTTTTATGATACTCAATACAATAAGAATCACCATGAAATTGAATCAATTTTAATTCAGTTTCTTTGTTTTCCAACCATTAAAATTGTTGATATGGACTTAAGAATAGTATTGTAAAACCAAAACATTCATGGTGTGTCAGATTGACTTCCAATTTGCCATAACCTTCAAATACTAAAATTTGGTAAAAAGGATTGTTTATACGCTTAAGAAAATGTTTACTACTAATGTTTTGTATGGAAATTTGATTCAATTGTGATGTTCTTTAAAAATTACAGCTAACGTCTGGCGCTTTGCGTTCGGGCAGGTCTTTATCGTAAATTTTAAAACGAAGTACCAAATTTCACATATACTAAAAACTTTGAAACGAAGCGATTTACCCGCCTGACGCAAAACGACTTGTTATGTGTAGCCATTTGTCAATCATTTTTTTGAGCGACAATAAACATTACATCATTTGACGTAAAATTGTTGCTTTCAATCAATTTCTTTTCAATAGCTTTTATTTTAAATCCATTCTCTTTCAAAAGGTTTTCAATGCTATTGTTGTCATAGTATTTATCCCAATTTATATACTCTTTTATCTCTCTGTTTTTGGAATTTATAACGAAATATCGGGAAGCAATTGAGTCAAACTCTTTAAAATGTTTCACTTCTTCTAATAGAAAATATGGTTCTTTGCTCCAGAAATCATTTCCATTCGAAATTAGCCAATCTTTTTTCTCTTGTTTCTTCTCAAGTATTCCCCTTTCAAAAACGTCAAAAATAAACAATCCATTATCTGTTAGTCCATTCCGTATATTGTTTAGAATTGTTTTTTGTTCATTTGGCAACAAAGCTCCAAAATCACAATAAATCATCATTGCGACAGAGAAAATGCCTTCAAATGAGTTTTCTAAATAATTCCCATATATATAAGAAGTCTGATTTTCGACTTCATTATTCTGTTTCGCATATTTAATTGATTCGATATTAAAATCAATTCCCAAAACTTTATGTCCAAGTTTTGCTAATTTGGACGCATAAAGACCAGGTCCACAACCTAAATCTATTATATTTGAATTTCTTTTGATATGTGAATCTATCCAATTAACAGTTTTCTCTATTGCTAAGACATTTCTTGAAGCTCCATCATTCAAATTGTCTAAATGTGCATTCAACATATTTTTCGCAATATATTCATCAGTCCATATTGAATATTCACTTCTTTGGAACAACTCTATTTTTTTCAAATATTCACTCATCTTCGTTTGGTTACACATAACATTGTTTTTTACGAAACAAAACGTGGTGTAGTTTCGTAAAAAAACACCTATATGCGCATTTCGTAAGATTTGTTACTAATATAATTATTTTTTGGTGAATTAGATACTTAGTAAGTTGTTTTTTATGGATAGCGAAACAAAATAGGCTAAATTAGATTTATTTAAGTATGGATAGCGAAACAATATTAAAAACTTTACATGACCGATTGTAAGTGCAACGCTATGCCAATAATACCATAAAATCGTATTGTGGTTATGCACAAATATTCTTAGAGTATATATATAAATATTGTACGCTCAACGAAATACCTATTGCTGAAATAGAGGGTTTTATTAATGAAAAAGTATTTCAAGACAATATTAGTGCATCCATGCATACAAGTTAAAAGGTGCACATCGCTTAGATGTTTTTTTGTGCACCGAATCTATAACCTTTTTAGGTGCATTTTTGAACAAAATGCGATACCCCAAAAAATAAAAAACCTATAACTCATTGTGAATCATAGGTTTTGTGCTTTTTTGATGACTTTTAAAAAGTTATCATTTATAATTTCGCGGAGAAAGAGGGATTCGAACCCCCGGACCTGTTACAGTCAATAGTTTTCAAGACTACCGCAATCGACCACTCTGCCATTTCTCCAAGGTTATTCCTTCGGTCTAACTGAGTGCAAATTTACTATAAAAATAAGATAATACAAGTCTTTTTGATAAAAAAAGAAACTCTTTTCCTTTGTTGTTTTGTAAAGTCTTTTAAGCTAAGGTGTTAGTTTTTAAAATATTTCTTTTAAAAAGTTGTTTTTGTATCTTATTGCAGTAAAAAGTTTAGTTATTGATGCTAAAATTTGATAAAGCCATAGGAGTAGTTTTACTTAAAACTACTCCTATGGCTTTATTTATGCTGTTATTTAAACAATTTTGAGAAAAACCCTTTACTAGAAGTTTTACCTCCAAATTGATCTACATATTGGTCTAACCATGGTACATCCGCATTATTGCTGACTAAAGTATCTAACCATTCGTTTACGTGTTCTGCGTTGGTTGGATAGCAAACAGGTAGATATCTCTCCATAATATAGTAGAATTCAGTCCCCCACATATAATCCATAGCTGCATACGCGTCAAAATACAAATCAGCATAATGCTCAAATAAGTCCATTTGGCCGTTTTCATAATAAGCTTTTGCTAAACGGAATAATACATCATCACTTTGAGGGTAAAACTGATAGTATTCAAATGGAGTATAGATAGGTTCTCGCTGACTTTCTTGTAAATGCTCAGCGATTGTATCATCGGCTTCAAAGGCATGTACTAAATAGCTTTGTTCAAAACTAGAAGTTCCATTGTCTCTAAAGTACTGCATTAGCTCAGGCTTTACTTCGGTATATACCTCGATGGCTTTAGATATATCTCCAAGTTTTGTTAAGGTTGTTACTAGTTGCAGCTTAAATCTAAAGTAATCGGAAGGATCTGCCTCTTTCATAGGGTAGGATAAGTACTCTTGGATAGCTTGAGCAAATTCCTTGTCTTTTCCAAGTATTTTATATAGGTTACATTTTACACTTAATTGGTAATAGAAGAAAGATAGTTCTTGACTGGCTTTACTATATTCTATTGCCTTTTCATACATATGCTCAATCTCATTGTTTAAGATAAAACACACAATGTTATGATAGCATTGAGCTAATTGATGGTTTTGCATTAAAGAAGATGTAGCATACATATCTTTATGTAAATAGTTGTCAATTAATTCTGCTCCTTTAGCATATAGCTCTAATCGTATATTTATGTATTGGTCGTATAATGGTCCTTTGTCTAGTTCATTCTCTAATTGATCTAAATAATACATATTATCCAAAAGTTTAACTGGATTGCCTTTAGCTTTGGAAAGGTCTAATGTAGGAACTTCATTGTATTCTCTAATGTAAGTAGCTACGTATAAAGGTATAAAGGCTGTTTCTACAACTGGTAAAAACATAGTTTCTTTTAATAAGCTTAATACTTTTTTGTTTTTATTATCCTCTACAAGTAAACTTGCATAAGCACACATTAAGTAAGGATCTTTAGGATTCTGTAGGTAAAGGCTTTCTGCTTCTTGTTGCCACTTTCTATCTCCATACATGCAGTACTGTAAAGATAAGTAAGCGTGGGCGATAGCAGTAGTGATAGGGTGGTTGTTTATTAAAAATAGAAGTAGCTCTTCTAAGTTTTGGTCATAACCTTGTGGCTGGTGTCCATTTTGAATAACCGATATAATTTGTAATGCCAATTGATCTACTAATTCTAAATCTTGCTGATCCATTGCAATAGACATGAAAAAGAAGATAGGGTAGGTGTCTTTATAGGCTAATGTGGTTACGTGTTTTCTAATTAGGTCTAAAGCATTCTCTAACTGGTTTACTTCCTCATCACATAAGTAGTACACACAGTGGTATAAGTAAAGGCTTACGTAAAAGTCTCTTTCTATGCGGTGCTCTATAGTTTGTGCAAAATCAATATTGATTAAGTATAGTTCAATGGCTTTAAATTTATTGCCTTGGTACAGACAAAGGTCTATGTTAAATAGATTTCCTTTTAAAAAGTAGTTCTTATCCTTTTTAAGGAATTCAAAGTAATTTGTAAAACGTTCAATATCGGTTTGTTCAAAGTTAAATGTAACTTGAAGAAATAGCCAATCTATAATAGCTTGTGGGTTTTTCTCATCAATATCTAAAATTTGTTCTACTAAAGTAAGTAGTTCGATTTGCTTTGCTAATGGATCTAAATCATGATCAATTAAATCACTAATTAGTTGATTAAGTAGTTCGCTTAATAATAAACGAGATTCAAGATGCCCTGGATTACTATAAGCAAATTCTTTAATGGTTTGCTCTGCATTTTGCAATGTACCGTCTTTTAGTGCCTGTTGTATTTGAGAGAAATTCATGCTTTTTGAGTTTAAATTACAAGACAAAACTATTTAAGAATTTAGTGCAAAACAAGGCGATTTTTAAAAATACCTGAAAACAGGGAGTAGGTTTTTTCTCGTGGAAATTCTCATTAAATAAAGTTAAGTTATTGGTTTGTAGTTATTTGTAATGATGTTTACCTGGAAAATAAAAAAATGAAATAGTTTTTTAATGTGTAAGCTAGGGGATTAGTAGATAGTGCATAAACGGCCTAGCTCTAAACAACTTTTAAATCGACAAAAGCCTTGTTAGTTGTTTTTTTATTTTAACTTTAATATTCCTTTAAAAGGCCTTATATATAAACCAATACTATTTTCGCATGGAAACAATTTCTTTACAACCTGCTTTATCCAATGAGCAGGTAACTCTTATTCCTTTATCTACCCAAGACCTTATGGGACTATATGAGGTAGCTAAAGATCCTAAAATATGGGAACAGCATCCCAATAAAGATAGATGGGAGTATTCCAATTTTATTGTTTTCTTTGAAAATGCTCTTTTAAGCAAGGGAGCCTTTAAGATTGTAGATAATGCTACGCAGCAGATAATAGGCAGCACTAGATTCTATAATTATGATCTTATTGAAAACTCCATAATGATTGGGTTTACTTTCTTTAGTAGAAAATACTGGGGAAAAGGATATAATGCCCTTGTAAAGCAACTAATGCTGGATTATATCTTCATTACTGTAGATAAGGTTATTTTCCATATTGGAGCAAATAATATACGCTCTCAAATGGCTATTGAGAAAATAGGGGCTAAAAAAGTAGCTCAAGAATTAGTAGATTATCCCAATGAAGAGCCTAGACTCAATTGTATTTACCAAATTACTAAGGAAGATTGGCAAAAATCAGGATTGTCTAAACAATAATTTTGGTGGCTTTTTACTTAAAAACGCCTTTAGTACTTAGAATGGAAGGGAATAAGAAAAAAGTTTACCTATAACAAACTACCTTTCAGGTAGTTGTTTTTTTTTATTAAAAAAATCATTCTTTTTATTTGTTTTGTGCTTATAAAAAGCAATATATTTGCAGTGTTCAAAACAAAAACATATCCATGTTTACGGATTGAATGGGAAAATTTTGAGTATCAAAATGAGGTCCAATAGCTCAGCTGGATAGAGCAACTGCCTTCTAAGCAGTAGGTCTCAGGTTCGAATCCTGATTGGATCACTTAGCGTTTTAAAGAGCGTTGATTTCTAGATAGTTCGCTAGATAAAGACAGTAGAAATATTGTTTTTAAAAGGCAAATTAGCTATTTAAAACTTATAAAAAAGACTACTAAGTATTTAGTGGTCTTTTTTGATTTTAGCCCCTTTGGTATAACCCTAAAATTTTTCGAATATAGATTTTAGGCATTCCTGAAATATTAATATAATAGGGATAAATCTTTTTACTTTTTAGATTGTTATCTGGGCGGATTATACTTTGAAATAAATTACCTTATTGGGTAATTTGTTATATTTGGAATGAGCGTTGTATAATAAGAGCCTATTAGCTAATATCTTATGTATTTCACTAATGAAAATGTTATAGGATAAGAGAGAGATTTACTTACTATAACTGCTTTACTTAGCATTTTATTACTAATAGTATAATGTGTTAGTACCCAAAAGGATAGAGTTTTATTTAGTTTTTTTAGTTGTTGAATTAATGTAAGTTACTGATAATCATAGGTATGTGTTTATTTTTAAAATAAACTGAAAAAATATTTAAAATACTTGTTTTTGTATTATATAATTTTATATATTTGCACTCTCAAAATAAAGGAATAAGTCATTGCAAAAAGATGGTTTTTCTTTATAAAGAGATGGTCCAATAGCTCAGCTGGATAGAGCAACTGCCTTCTAAGCAGTAGGTCTCAGGTTCGAATCCTGATTGGATCACAAAAGGGGCTATCTCATTTGAGACAGCCCCTTTTTTGTCTGCATATCTAAGTATGTAGCTTTTTAAGATGTAAATACTGCTTGTTAAGATTAAAGCTTATCAAAAGAGGTGTTTTAGATAGTCTTTACTTGTTTTATCTTTAGTTAAGGCTACTTTGTTTGCTTGTCTTATGATTAGCGCTGTATTTACCTCATATATGCGTTTTGTGTTTTTTTAGGTATGTATTAAAAACATGTTTTACTATGACCAGCTGAATTTTTGAAATACCAGCTGTTTTTTGCGATCTATGTAAGGGGAAATTCGGTCCTCTCCAAATCCGTCAATGTAGTTATAGCCAATTACTTTGCCTATTAATTCGTTACTTCGGTTTGTTATACCTGTTTTACTTAGTGTTTCGTGAATTTTTCTTTCATGATCACTATAGTCACCCGTATAGGCACTACCTTGAATAAATAAGCCCGTTTGTAAGTATTTATCTCTAGTTATCCAGTAATTGATAACTCCTTGTACATAGTTGTAATATTCGAAAGAGATTTGTTTTCTACGGCGATTTTCTATAGCAAAATGACTATTTTTGATTTGAGAATATTTTTTCTTGGTAAGATAATCTTCTTTATTCTCTTTATATTCTTTATATTCTTTTTCAGCCTCTAAGTACCATTCATATACTTTGCCATAGGTTTGAACAATGCTTAAATCTCCATTAAAGATATATTATTCACCTGTCCAATCGAATTTAATGAAGTCATAGTTAAATAAGTCATCCTTATATTTTAATTCAGGGTTGCCGTCTCCCCAAACGCTCACAAAATGTACTTTTCCATCTCCTTTGTTTAATTCAGGTAGGTCTATGGTTAATAATGGGAAAAATATTGCTTTGAAAATTTCAGGAGGGTTGTCAAAACTTCTTCAATAGTTGGAAATGCTTTCATAAGGTCGATTTTATAATTTTAGCTTATTGATTTACTAGATGGTACAATGATTATAGTTATATCTTTATGGATAGTCGAAAAAAATGTTTTTTTTGCTTCAATGAAGCTAGAGCTACCCCCAAAGCTATTTAGATGCTGATTTAATCCAAAACTCTAATAATTACCTTTTTTGTTAAAATAAATACGTTGTTTTTTATTAACTTTCTTATTGTTGTAGTGTATTGGAAATTATATTAGCGCAAGTAGTGCTAATATAATTATTCTTATAGTTATCTTAGATAGGTATTTATAGTGAAAAGCTTTTAAATACTTAAAAAGGAAGAAACATTTGATTTTATTAATACAATATACAGGCAAAATGAATAGAAGAAATCCTTTACTTATCATACTAATACTTAGTCTTTTTATGTTTTCATGTATTGGAACTCATAAGCAGAGTTTACAAGATCAACATATGCGGGAGCAAATTATAGGAACATGGGATGTCGTTTCTATTTACAAAGATGGACATTATTATGATTTGGATAAGTGTGAGTTAGAGAAGGGAAAATTTGTTTTTTTGCAGGATAATAAGATGAAAGAGCAGAAAGGAGAATTAGATGATAATGACCAGTGTAATATTGTTGAACAGGAGTATAACTACGAAATTTCAGGTGGACATCTTTACCTTTATGGTGTAAATGACCAAACAGAAGTGCGTATGAAATATGTACATGTAGATGAAAATACGATCTATTTAGGGGTTCAATATTCTTATGAGGCTGGGAGAACAATAAACCAATATAAATACGGCGAAGAAATAATATACACTTTAGAGAAATAGGAGTAAGTTCTTTTTTATACTTATACTCTTAATTTATACCCGTTCTATAGGGTATAGGTGGAATCTAATGTCTTAATCCTTTGTTTTAGAAACTAAAATGCTAGTAGAAAGATTTTATGAAGTGACCAGTTATTTTTCCAGCTTTGAATATGAAAAAAATGGCCATTACTAAAGCTAGATATAAGGCTAGTTTGTTGTTAAGTATATATGCTAATACTTTTTTTAAAAATAACTCATTCATGGTAATTAGTTTTAATATTCGCTCTATTTAAAGTGTGAATTTTCGGTTTTAAAAGCTAAGTTAGTGAAAATGATTTAATTAAATCTCTTTTAGAAATGATTTAATTAGGGCATAGGATTTCTTTAATTGGGGTTTTGCAATTGGTTAATAAAATTGCAGCAAAATTGGTAATATAAGACTGTAACCTATTGTAAAACAATAATACAAAAGTGCGAATAAGCATTAGTTATCTAATGTACATAGCACATTGTGGCTTCTAGTAACCTTTCTATTAAAGCTTTAAAGTCCTGATATATTGTTTTTTATTATCTTATCTTATCAATAGCTTAGGTAATAAAGGCCTTATTGACTTCTTGAATGACTTTTTTTATCAAAATGCAATAATCTTTGCTGTATCTAGTGTTATTTGTTCTCTCTTGTACTAGCTAAGTCTTCTGGCCTTGACTATCCATAAATAACTCACTAGTTTACCCTATAAGTTTATTTAGGAAACTTCTACTTTTACACGTTCAAATGCATACCAGGCTTTTAAGCCGTTATGCTCCATTTGCAATCCTTTTTAGTAGGGGATGCCCTTAGTCTTTCTCAATACCTCTCTTGGAAGCTTGTGTTAAGTAAAACAACAAAGTTATCAAGTGTTTTTTAATTGGTCTTCTTGGTGCATCAATCTGGTTTATATCTAATAAAAGATTCGCGTATAGCCTTAAGGGCTGATAAGTAAATTAGTTGTTAAAATGCAGATTTAGTACATGTACAGAAATGTTTACCCTTTTTATATACTACCCAGTTGGATAATCTTTCAAACAATGCTAATAATGTGGTAAGTGCTCAATTAAATTATACTAGTGGTACATATGTAACTACTACCTCAAATGTGGAGACACCTTTTACTATTAGGCCTGGTAGAGATGCAAATCAAAAGATAAAGTATAACAAAGTTACACTGATTTTAATCCCTAAGGATAATTATAAAGAAATGTATGTTAGTGTAAAGTTAAGTAGTGATGATACAGAAGTACAGGTTTTAGATAATTTCATCTATACAAATGACTTTAAAACACAAGATTTATCGGGCAATGTCTATGACTTTAAAACAAAAATACCTGATGTGTTTAAATTAGGGTTTGCTGCAGCTACTGGTGGTGCATATCAAGATCAGGCAATTAGGAATGTATATGTAAGTTTACCATACTCACCCAAAACAGCACCTGATAAAGCATTTATATGTTTAGATAGTTCAAATGTGGCTGTACTTCATCCTTATGCAAATGATGTGTTCTATAAAGGTACAGTAATGTCTCCTATAGCTTGTAATGATACCTCGTGTATTGATTATTCCAGTTTTCAGTTTGAAGATAAAGATGGTTTTGCTTTAGATGCTAATAATCCATATTACTATAAAGATCAATATGGTGTTTGGCAGTATAATGCGGCAAATCAAACGGTAACTTTTACTCTTTTAGATAAGGATGCACAAAATATAAAGCATAAGATACATTATTCAGCTAAGGGAACATCAGGTGTTTTTGCAAATGAATACTATAGATCAGGAACAACTTTAATTGAAGTAACTAGTAGATATTGTACTTTACCAGTGAATAAAAATATAAGAACTTCAAAGTAAAGGATCAGGTACAAAACTTGGGGAGGAAAAGATAAAATAATATCTTTGTGTTATGATGGACAGCAAAGAATTACTAAAATTAATCCTACCAGAGTACTTGGTAGAGCATTTCAATATTACTAAAGTAG